>NZ_CDROCK010000017.1:0-106037 GCF_977020205.1 Pseudomonas sp. AIG
GAGAGGAAGAAGAGGAAAGAGGGGAAAAGGTTGGGGTTGAGAAACTTGGGTCAAGAGGCGCAGCTGCGCCAACTCCTGCTTCAACTGGTCGCGTTCATCTTTCAACTGACGCAATTCGTCGCGACGAATCGTCACGTACAGGGTTTGTGGCGGCATTGCTGTGTGTACTGTGCCCATTGCTCACCTCGCAAATGGCGTGCATCAACTGTAAATCGTCCCCGTTGGCGGGTACTGACTTACTATCGGCGCCGATTTTGATTTCTTTTGCCTGTGAATGGAACTTTTTTATTTTTCATGGTCCGTGTGTCTTCGGCACGATTCGGGGCGTTATCAGTCAGGATCGGGCACAATGCCCGGAAACTTCATCGCAACGCTCTGGACTAACCTCCATCAGTCGCGTTGGGCTATAACCAATGACACACATTTATTTGTAGTAAGGAGCATCAGCACATGCAACTCGGGATTATTGGACTGGGCCGCATGGGCGGCAATATTGCGCGACGTCTGATGCTCAACGGTCACACCACCGTTGTTTACGACCGCAATACCGCTTTCATCGATAACCTGGTCGCCGAGGGCTCCACCGGCGTCGCCGACTTGCCGGCACTGGTTGTCGGCCTGGCCAAACCGCGCGCGGTCTGGGTCATGTTGCCGGCCGGCGCGCCTACCGAAGACACCATCAACACCCTGAGCACGTTGCTCGAAGCCGGCGATACCATCATCGACGGCGGCAACACCAACTATAAGGATGACATCCGCCGGGCCAAGACCCTGGCCGAGAAGGGCCTGCACTACATCGACGTCGGTACTTCCGGTGGCGTCTGGGGTCTGGAGCGCGGCTATTGCATGATGATCGGCGGTGACGCTGAAACCGTGCAGCGCCTCGATCCGCTGTTCGCCGCATTGGCGCCAGGCATGGGTGACATCCCGCGCACCAAGGATCGCAAGTCGGATGATCATCGCGCCGAGCACGGCTACATCCACGCCGGTCCTGCCGGTGCCGGGCACTTCGTGAAGATGATTCACAACGGCATCGAGTACGGCATGATGGCCGCGTTCGCCGAGGGCTTCGACATCCTCAAGACCAAATCCAGCGAGCGCCTGCCGGAAGATCAGCGTTTTGATCTGAACGTGGCCGACATTGCTGAAGTGTGGCGTCGTGGCAGCGTGGTTTCCTCGTGGCTGCTGGACCTGACCGCCGATGCACTGGCCAGCGATCCGAAACTCGACGGCTTCTCCGGTTCCGTAGCGGACAGCGGCGAAGGTCAATGGACCATCGAGGCGGCCATGGAGCAAGCGGTGCCGGTACCGGTGCTGTCGAACTCGCTGTTCTCGCGCTACCGTTCGCGCGGCCAGGGCACCTTTGGCGACAAAATTCTTTCGGCCCAGCGCTTCGGCTTCGGCGGCCACGTGGAGACACCGAAGAAATGACCCATACGATCCGCAGAAAATCCAAGGCAGAACCCGCACCACCGACCACGCTGTTTTTGTTCGGTGCCCACGGCGACCTGGTCAAGCGCTTGCTGATGCCGGCGCTGTACAACCTCAGTCGCGACGGCTTGCTTGACGAAAACCTGCGGATCGTTGGCGTTGACCACAACGCCATTACCGATGAGGCCTTCGCGCACAAGCTCGAAGATTTCATCCGTACCGAAGTGGCGGCGAAGGTCGGCAAGGGCGATCAGATGCTTGATCCGGCCTTGTGGGCCAAGCTCGCCAAAGGTATCAGCTACGTTCAGGGCGACTTCCTGGACGACAGCACCTATTCAGCCCTGGCGGCGAAAATCGCCGACAGCGGCACCGGCAATGCGGTGTTCTACCTGGCCACCGCGCCGCGTTTCTTCAGTGAAGTGGTGCGCCGACTGGGCAGCGCCGGTTTGCTTGAAGAAACCCCGGAAGCGTTCAGAAGGGTGGTGATCGAGAAGCCGTTCGGCTCCGACCTGCACACCGCCGAAGCGTTGAACGCCTGTTTGCTCAAGGTGATGTCCGAGAAGCAGATCTATCGGATCGACCATTATCTGGGCAAGGAAACCGTGCAGAACATTCTGGTCAGCCGGTTCTCCAACAGCTTGTTCGAAGCCTTCTGGAACAATCACTACATCGACCACGTGCAGATCACCGCCGCCGAAACCGTCGGCGTCGAAACCCGTGGCAGTTTTTACGAACACACCGGCGCACTGCGCGACATGGTGCCCAATCACTTGTTCCAGTTGCTCGCCATGGTGGCGATGGAACCGCCGGCGGCGTTCGGCGCCGATGCGGTGCGGGGCGAGAAGGCCAAAGTGGTGGGTGCGATCCGCCCCTGGACAACTGAAGAGGCTCGGGCCAACTCGGTTCGCGGCCAGTACAGCGCTGGCGAAGTCGACGGCAAACCACTGAACGGTTATCGCCAGGAAGCCAACGTCGCGCCGGACAGCAACACCGAAACCTACGTTGCCCTGAAAGTGATGATCGACAACTGGCGCTGGGTCGGCGTGCCGTTTTACCTGCGTACCGGCAAGCGCATGAGTGTGCGCGACACCGAGATCGTCATCTGCTTCAAACCGGCGCCGTATGCACAATTCCGCGACACCGAAGTCGATGAGTTGCAGCCGACGTATTTGCGCATCCAGATCCAGCCAAACGAAGGCATGTGGTTTGATCTGCTGGCGAAACGGCCGGGGCCGGCGTTGAACATGGCCAACATCGAACTGGGTTTTGCCTACAAAGACTTTTTCGAGATGCAGCCGTCGACCGGTTATGAAACGCTGATCTACGACTGCCTCACCGGCGACCAGACACTGTTTCAGCGTGCGGACAACATCGAGAACGGCTGGCGCGCCGTGCAGCCGTTCCTCGACGCCTGGCAGCAGGATGCCAGCGTGCAGACTTATGCCGCCGGCGAAGATGGCCCGCAAGCCGCCGAAGATCTGCTGACTCGCGATGGTCGCGTCTGGCATGGCCTGGGATGAGTGACTTGCCGAAGCAACCTGTCCGTTTTCTGCTCAGCGACATGGACGGCACGTTGTTGCTGCCCGATCACACGTTGAGCCAACGCACCATCGACGCAGTGCGTGCGCTGCGCGAGACCGGCGTGCTGTTCAGTCTTGCCACCGGGCGACCGCCGAAAGCCATGTTGCAGCAGATCGAAGCCTTGGGCGTCGATCTGCCGACAGCGGCGTTTAATGGCGGCACGATCGTCAATCCCGACGGCAGTCTGCTGGTCGCGCATTACCTGCCGGCCACCACCGCGCTGATTGCGCTGGCAACCTTTGCCGATCAGCCAGATGTGGAAATCTGGGTGTTCAGCGGCGGCGACTGGTTGCTCAAGGACCCGCACGGGCCAATGGTCCCGCGCGAACAGCATGGCCTCGGTTATCCGCCAGTGGTGGTGGAAAGTTTCGAGCCGTATCTGGAGCGCATCGACAAGATTGTCGCGACCAGCAACAACACAGAACTGTTGATCGAACTGGAGGCGCAACTGCAGGCCAAGGTCAACGGCATGGCGCAGGTATCGCGTTCACAACCTGTTTATCTTGACGTGACCGCGCTGGAGGCCAACAAAGGCACCGCGCTGGCGACTCTGGCCGAGCACTTGGGCATACCGCTGGAGCACACGGCGGCCATCGGCGATGGCGGCAACGACCCGGCAATGTTTCATTGCGCAGGCCTGTCGATTGCCATGGGGCAGGCGGAGGAGGCGGTAAAGCGTCAGGCTGACGTGGTCACCGCGCCGAACACCGAAGACGGCGTCGCCCTGGCGATCGAAAACTACATCCTCCCTCGCTGAGAGCACGCAAAACCAAATGTAGGAGTGAGCCTGCTCGCGATAGCAATATATCAGTCACCATTTCCTGGGGCTGACACACCGCTATCGCGAGCAGGCTCACTCCTACAGTTTTTAAGCGGTGTTGATCAGAGCCAGTAGCTCACCGCATACCAGCCCAGCAATCCCATCACGAAGGTGTACGGCAACGCCATCCACACCATCCGCCCGTACGACAAACGCACCAGCGGTGCAATCGCCGAGGTCAGCAGGAACAGAAACGCAGCCTGACCATTCGGCGTCGCCACGCTCGGCAGGTTAGTCCCTGTGTTGATCGCAATCGCCAGCGTCTCGAAATGCTCGCGGCTCATGTGCCCGGCGAGAAACGCCTGTTTCACTTCGGTGATGTAGATCGTGGCGACAAACACGTTGTCACTGATCGCCGACAACAGGCCGTTGGCGATAAACAACATGCCCGGTTGTTGCTCGACCGGCAGGGCCAGCACCCACTGGATCAACGGTGCAAACAGTTGTTGATCGTGAATCACCGCCACCACTGCAAAAAACACCACCAGCAACGCGGTGAACGGCATGGCGTCCTTGAATGCGCTGCCCAGACGATGCTCGTCGGTGATGCCGGTAAACGCGGTGATCAACACAATCACCATCAATCCGATCAGGCCTACTTCTGCGATGTGAAAGGCCAGGCAACCGATCAAGATCAGTGCTGCTGCGCCTTGCACCAACAGCGCGGCGCGTTGGCGCGCCGTGCGTTCAGCGTTGTCTTCGGCGGCGTAGTTGGCCAACACGGTGCGAACGTTGTCCGGCAGCAGTGTGCCGTAACCGAACCAGCGCAGTTTCTCCAGCAACACGCAGGTGACCAGACCCGCTGCCAGAACCGGCAAAGAAACCGGCGCGACTTTCTGGAAGAACTCGCCGAAGTGCCAGCCCATTTCATGACCGATCAACAGGTTCTGCGGCTCACCGACCAGTGTGCAGACACCGCCCAGCGCCGTACCGACCGCGCCGTGCATCAACAGGCTGCGCAGGAAGGCGCGGAATTGTTCCAGGTCGTCGTGATGCAGTGTCGGCAGGTTCTGGTCGTCGCCAAACTCGCTGTCCTGGCGCGGATCATTGCCGGAAGCGACGCGGTGATAAACGGAATAGAAACCAACAGCCGCACTGATGATCACAGCGGTCACCGTCAGGGCATCGAGAAACGCCGAGAGAAACGCCGAAAGAAAGCAGAACATCAACGCCAGCGCCGCTTTTGAACGCACGCCCAACAGCAGCCGCGAGAACAGAAACAGCAACAGGTCCTTCATGAAGTAGATGCCCGCCACCATGAACATCAGCAGCAGGATCACCGGGAAGTTGTGCACCAGTTCATCGTAAAGCGCCTGTGGCGTGGTCATCTTCAGCAATAGTGCTTCGATCAACAACAAACCGCCGGGCATCAACGGATAGCACTTGAGCGCCATCGCCAGCGTGAAGATAAATTCGATCACCAACAACCAGCCGGCCGCAACCGGGCCAACCGTGAACAGCACCAGCGCATTGAGGATCAGAAAACCGACGATGGTCGCCTTGTACCAGCGTGGCGATTGCCCGAGAAAGTTGTGCGCGAACGCCTGGGCCATTGAACCGGACATCGGTTGCTCCTTGTTTTATTGAAGCGCGCAAGTTGCCGGATGTGTCGTGCAAGTTCAAGTTGTTACTGGATTTAACCGATGTTCTTGTGAAAAGGACAGCCAACGGCAAAGGCCCACCGAGTCATCGACTCGGTGGGCCTTTGCCTGCTGCAGGAAACGTTTAGTCCAATTCTGACGAAGTCACCTTGATTACCCAAGGCTCTGAGGTTCGACCCAGATGGGATTGGAGCCTGAATGTGTGAAACTTGTTCTTTTCCAGGCCGTGGATCGTTGTGGAGTGGATGCCGTGATCATTTGTCTCGAAGGGCACCAGGTTATTTTCATAGTCGACAATCCAGCCAGTTTCACCGGGGGTTCCTGTGCCCGTGACTGTCACCGATGAATCGGACGTGGGGTGTTGATTCGGGATCAATTGATAACTTTCATCGCCCAAGGCGAATTGAATGCTGAGCGGTGCGGGTTTCTTTATCAGGACCTGCCATGGAGAGGATTGCTGCCCATTGGTTTCCCGAGCGCTGAAGTTTTGCGTGCCTGTCTTGAGATCCTTGAGGTTGGCGCTCCAATGCCCGTCTGAACCGACATTCAGGAGTTTTACCACTATGCCGTTGTTCACCAACTCCACTACTTTGTCACGTGTGCCCTTGCCAACAAAATTCAGTTCACCTTGAAATGTAGTCTCACCGTTTCCGACGGGCGTACCGGTAGGATCGTATACCGAGTCGATTGAGAGCCCTTCGCTGACATCCACTACAATAAACCACGACATTGACACTTGACCATCGGAGGTTCGCACGCTGTAGTCGTGAAGACCCCGTTGCTGACCCAGCAGCTCGGCGCTGTAATGACCCGTGTTATCAACAGTCACGGGATGGTGTGCAGGAAGACCGAAGTCCAGTATCTCTGCTAACTGATTCGGCTCCGCCCAACCGACAAAAGACAGATTGCCGTTCGTGGTAATACCGTCAGGTGGAATGGAGATACCGTCACCATTAGTGATTGAGATAATCCTGGGCGCCTCAAGCTCGGCACTTCCTGAGGACAGTTGAACCGATGTGCGATGTTTGGACGGTTTCACGAGATCGTTCATATCAAAATTCCTTTTTCGGGTAGAGCACGCAGTGCTCTGCGCGCCCTGCAATCTGATGCCCGATCAAGGCTGGCGTCTACTGTCAGAAATTACAGGTACAGGCCCATTCCCGACAAACGGTTACACGTCTCGCCTATGAATTCAGATACCGCGCCACCATCGCCCGATAGTTGCCATCCAGCGAATAACCACCCACAAGAATGGCGTCATCCGCCTGCACGGCCAGTGAATTGGCTGTGTCCAGACTTCGTCCCAGTCGTGTGCGCAGCCAGCCTTTGCCGTCGGCAAAACTGTGGTCCAGACCGCCATCACTCAAGTAACGGGCAACGATAAAATCCGCCTCGATGCCGCCAATGGTTGCGCCGACCGCGATGATGCGACCGTCCGCCATGCGCTGGGCGGCGCTCCATTGGCAGCCGCTGGGACCGATTTCCAGCAGTTGTGGCCGGCCGCCATGGTTGTGCAGATCCGGGCGACCGTTGGTGTGCACGCTGTAGGCCATGCAACGAATCGGGTCGCGACTGCTGCCGAAACAGTGCAGTGCGTCAGTGGACTCAAGGACCTGACTGACTAGCGCGCTTTGGCCGTGCGCCTTGAACGCCATGAAGCCGTCGACGGCAAAGCGCTCGTCGAGGCGACCATTCGGCAGGTAGCGCGCCAACAAACCCTCTTGCGGAAAGTCGATGGAGCCTGCCACGACAATCCGTCCGTCGTCTTGCAACAGCAGGCTGCTGAGCCAGGTGTTCAACAGTAGATGGCGAATCATCACAAAGCCGCGACCGTTGAAGGTTTCATCCAGGCGGCCGTCGGGCTTGAGGCGAATCAGCATGCCGGCATGGTCGGCGAGTTCGAAATGATGATTGGCGATCAGCAGAATGTGGCCGTCGTCCTGGACAACGAAGTCGCAGGCTTCGGCACCGGGTACGCCCGGTGGCAGCCAGGCATCACGGCTGCCCATGGATAGATCGCCGGGCAGGCGCACCACCTGACGACCGTTGTCACCGAAGGTTATTTCCGGTTTGCCCTGTGCATCGAACAAGGCCAACGCAGGCAAGGTGCGATGCGCGGTTTCGTAATGCAGACCGGCGAGCAGGATGCGTCCGTCCGGCAGCACCCGGACTTTGCCGGCGGTGGCTTCGAAGCCTGGAGCAAAGGTCTCGATCACGCTGCCTTGATCACCAAAGGCCAGATCGGCTGAGCCATCGGCGAGCATCCGCGCCAGTCCGAAGCGACTGCCAGCGGCGATGCCGACTTTCGCCGCAACGAGGATCCGCCCCTGCGCATCCAGCGCGATATCTTCAGTCAGGCTGGACAGGCTGCCAGCGAAATACACTTGGGCGATGCCGGTGTTGGCAAATGTTTTATCGAGTTGACCGGCAGACGTCGATAACGCCGGCAGCGCAAAAGTGTTCAGAGTGGACATGCACGCATCTCCTTGCGAGTTGACCTTTACCGGAAACCGGGTGGGTAACTGCATGAGCGGAACATTCAATCCCTGAACCGGGAGAAGTACAACTGTAAGAACTAACAGGTGGAGGGTCGCACTGTGCCAGAACAGTGTCTTTTTGAACCAATAGCAAGCCGGCCAAGCAGTTAAGCCTGAGCACCTTGCAAAGAGTTGTACAAAAGTATCGGGTGTTTAAAAGATTACAACTAAGCGAAGAGGGCGGATGACCTGAAAGTCATCCGCATCGCCCGGCTGTTAGTGCGGCATCGACCACGATTGCAGGCTGTAACCTTCTTCGCTGAGTTCAGCGCGAGCCTGCTGCAGCAGTTGCTCGAGTTGCGCTGGATCGGAGTAGGCGCTGCTTGGGATCTGTTTGCGACCGATGTGCGAATTGGTTCGGTCAATGACGGTAAGGCTCAGTTCGCCATTGCCGTCTTGTGGCGCCCAGGCCACGCACTGGAAAGGTTTGAACGCGTGGTTGGCAATCAAAAGAGCTTCGTTGATACGGAGCGGGGCGGTCATGGGTTGTTCTCTCTATGGTGCCCAATCAAGTGATGTGCCGTCGGTTGGGCTTACCGTTCGGCTGGTACTTGTACTGATGCACCGAACCCGCAGGCAGGTCACACATGAAACAAAGAAATTTCAACTTTCTTTCATGGCGTTGCTTTACCGACAGGTTTTTGAAAGCTCCCTGAAAGGTTAAGGCTGGGATTAGTCGATAGCTCACTAACAACTTTGCTTCTTATAACGTGTTTGCTTGTACACCTATAAGCAATCGATACAAGGCCCTGTCAAAATCTTGCTAATGTTACAGTCGGGTCTGCCAAATGACTGTTTTTACAATCATTTCTAATAATTTGGCGCCAAGGAACAGTCATGAGCGAAGCGCCTGCGTTACGACGTTTACTGGTGGTCGATCCGTGCGACGACTGCCACCGCTTATTGCCCGGATTACGCGCCGTAGGTTGGGATGTCGACAGCTGTACTTTGGAAAACGCCGCTGATCGCAGTTGTGATGTCGGTTTGTTGCGATTGCAGCCATTTCATCTCGAACGTCCCGAAGCCGTCAAAGAACTGATCAGCCGCAGCGGCACCGAATGGATCGCCGTGCTCAATCAGGAAGTGCTGCGCTTACAGAACGTCGGTGACTTCGTCTGTGAATGGTTTTTCGATTTTCACACCTTGCCGTTCGACGTCTCGCGCGTGCAGGTGACGCTCGGGCGCGCGTTCGGCATGGCGCGTTTGCGCGGGCAAGGCACGATCCACGTCGATCAGCCCGAACATGAACTGCTCGGCGACAGCAAACCGATCCGTGAACTGCGCAAACTACTCAGCAAACTGGCACCCACCGAATCGCCTGTGTTGATCCGCGGCGAAAGCGGTACCGGCAAAGAACTGGTCGCGCGCACGCTGCACCGCCAGTCCCAGCGTCACAGCAAGCCGTTTGTGGCAATCAATTGCGGGGCGATTCCTGAGCATTTGATTCAATCCGAGCTGTTCGGCCACGAGAAAGGCGCCTTCACCGGCGCGCATCAACGCAAGATCGGGCGCATCGAAGCGGCCAATGGCGGCACGCTGTTTCTCGATGAAATCGGCGATCTGCCGCTGGAGCTACAAGCCAATCTGCTGCGTTTCCTGCAGGAACGGCACATTGAACGTGTCGGCGGCAGCCAGCCGATCCCGGTGGATGTGCGGGTTCTGGCGGCGACTCACGTCGACCTGGAAGCGGCCATTGAGAAGAAGCGATTTCGCGAAGATCTGTATTACCGGCTCAACGTCCTGCAAGTGGTCACTGCGCCTTTGCGTGAACGCCATGGTGATCTGTCGATGCTGGCCAACCATTTTTCCCACTTCTACAGCCACGAAACCGGCCGCCGTCCGCGCAGTTTCAGCGAAGACGCGCTGATTGCCATGGGCAAACATGACTGGCCGGGCAACGTCCGTGAGCTGGCCAACCGTGTGCGGCGCGGGCTGGTGTTGGCCGAAGGCCGGCAGATCGAGGCCCGAGACCTGGGGCTGATCAGCCAGCACTCGATCGCTACCCCCATGGGCACGCTGGAAGATTACAAAACCCGCGCCGAACGCCAGGCACTGTGTGATGTGTTGAACCGGCACAGCGACAATCTCAGTGTTGCGGCCAAGGTCCTTGGCGTGTCCCGGCCGACATTTTACCGTTTGCTGCACAAGCACCAGATTCGATAGATACCTGAAGATCAAAAGATCGCAACCTGCGGCAGCTCCTACAGGGATTACATGAATCCGATGTAGGAGCTGCCGAAGGCTGCGATCTTTTGCTTTTGCCTAGAAGTAGTACGGGAATTTCAGGCTGAAGGAAAAGTCCGGGGCATCGTCGGTCATGCCGATGGACAGGTTGGGCACGATGGTCAGGTTGTCGGTGGCCGCAATGGTCATGCCGACGTTGAAGTAACCGGCGTTGGCGTCACTGGACACCACCGATTCCCAATCGCCGCCATCCTGTTTCAGCTTGCTCTTGCGTTGCACCAGATCAGACACCGAGAACGACATACTCATCTTCTCGTTCAGCGCAAACGCAATACCGGCGCCAATCTGGAAGCTGTCGCCAATCTGTACCTTGCCCGGGGTTTTCTGGTTAACCGTGGAACTGATGTCGTCGAACGATTCCTCCAGGTTGTGGGTGTAGGACAGACTGCCGAACAGCACCGCCGGGTCAAACGTCTTGACCAGCGAGATGCCCGGGGTGACCGACCAGACGCCGTTGCCGGTAGGCAGGGTGTCAGGCACGAACAGGTTGGAATTGGCATCGGTCTGGCGCAGCTTGATGCCGAATGGATCCTTGCCGGTTGGCGCCTTGACCCGCAAGGTCACGACTGCATCCGGCGTGTTGACCGATTCATCCATGAACTTGTAGGCGATACCGAAGTTGACGTCGCCAATGGTCGGGTCGCGGTCGACGTCCTGTTCGGTCGTGACGTTAGACGCGCCGCCGTTGCCACCGCCGGACTGATAGGTCGAATCACGGTAGACCACGGGCACGTTCAGGTCGAACTGCCAGCGGTTGTCAAAGTTGTAGCGACCCGTGAGGTCAAGGGTCCAGGTATCGGCCTTGATCCGGTCAAGGTTGATGTTGCCGAGAAAGATCGAGTCGAGTGCCAGGAAGCCGTTGAGAATCAACTGACGGGTGTCATAGCGCGAGTAGGTGACACCGGTTTCGAAGCTGAATTTGCCACCGCCGAAGAAACCACTGGCTTCGTCGTACAGGTTGGACACACTCTGTGCCGGTTGTGAATCATCTGCCAGCGATTGCCCGTAAGAAGCCCCACTGCCTCCGGCTGCGCCCCCCGACGCTGCTGCGGCCCCGGTACCGGTGGCCACTTTGGGATTGCCTTTGAGATCCGACGGCGACTTGGCCAACCTTTTGGGTTGTGGCGCCGCCGGTTGGTCTTCGACCTGGCGAACCCGTTGTTCGAGTACCGCCAAGGCTTTTTGTTGTACTTCGTATCTTTGCTTCAGCTCCAGAAGCTCTTGTTTCAGGACTTCTACATCGGCGTCCGGTGCCGCTTGCAGCATGGCTGCAGGTAGAAGAGTGCTCAAACAAACAGCGGCACGCAGTGATACTGATCGATACATGAATAAGCCGTCCCTTTAAGCCCAATGATCGAGACTCAGCGTAGTTCAATATCCAATAGTGCGTAGTGCCCTGAGTTGAGTCAGGTTGCAATCCAGTGCGCCGGCGCTCATGCCGTTATTGTTCAGGACGACGTTGAGTTGAGTCATGTTGTTGACCACGTTGGCGCTACCGAGCAAACGGGTGTTCTGCAGCAAGCCACCCTGAGCGACCTGTTGCAGGGCCGAGCCCTGATTGCCGGAGGCCTGAATGGCCATTTGTACGCCACCGCCGTTGGCCGAAACGGCCACGCTGCCCGCAGCATTGCTGCCGCCGATAGTCTGCCCGGCCATCAGTGCCTGCCCTTGTGCGGGCACCAGCGCCGGGGCCTGACTGGCTTCCGAAACGTTAATGGCGACGTTGTTGTAGGCGGTGTTGCTGTCGCCAGCGGCGCGCACGCTTTGTGTCACGCCCTGGCTGCTGTCGAGTCCGGCGCCACCGGTGATTGTGCCGGTGCCCGTTGGCAGGACACTGCCGTTGCCGTGCTCCTTGATGGTTTGCACGTAGAATTCGGGTTTGATCGTTGCTGCCTGAAGTTGCATCGAGGTGGCTGCCCCGATCAGATCACCACTGGCGTTGCGCCAGGTACTGCTCATGACAATGCCGAAGCTGATAATCCGCCCCGGCATGACATAACGACCCCGTAGTTCGGACAACTCCTTGTCTTGTATTTCTATAGGTTTGAATCCTGCATTGGCATAGCCTGACGCACTCGCTGCCAGGCAGGCGGCGGCCAGCCAGTATGAGGTTTTCATTTGCTGCTCCCGGGACATCCAGCCCCATTCTTTATAATCGGCGATTAAAAGAAGTCGCTCTGTATGAACCCGAAATCCATCAATTCAGCATCTCTGACAGGGTTGAAGTTATCCAGCTTGTTCTTGGCCGTCAGTGGTGTCGGCGGGCTGCGCAACGCATTGGTTTTGTCATAACCGGGGCCGACGATGGCGAAGACTATGCCGTTCCAACCTTTGACAAAGTCATCGTGTTTGTAGCGTTTATGGCCTAAAACCGGGTCTCCGATGTAAACCCAGTCCTTGTCCGAACGCTGCAGAACCACGAAATGCTTGTAGCCGCGAATTTCCATCAGTACCACCACCGGGATCGTTACAGCGTCGAGTTTTTCCGGTGGAATCTTGTAACCCCTGGCGCGCATGCCGATGCTTTCTATGTAGCGCTTCATGTCGAGCATGGAAAACCCTTGAGTACGAACAAGGTCCTGGTCTGCGTTGACCAGCATGCCTTTGATGATGTGCTCCTCATCGACGTCGAGCCAATAGGCCTGGCGTAACACCGTGGCCAGTGCAGCAGCGCCGCAGCTGAAATCGGTTTTCTGTTCGACGATGTCGGAAAATTTGCGCTCACGAATGCTTTGCACGTTCTTGTAGATGAGCGTGCCACCCGGCAAGGCGGCAACGGGCATCTGACCGGCCTGAGTCAGGCCACAGACACAAAGCAGAGCGAAAAGGGCAGTTTTACGCATGATCGATACGCCTTTGCGGACTGAGGAAAAGCCCCGTTTCCGGGGCTTTCTTTTCGATCGCGATTACATGCAGGCTTTGCAACCTGCAGCGATGGACAGCGAGTTGCTTTGTTGGTTGCCAACACCAGCGGCGTTGTTGAAGCCACCGTTGCCAGACCAGTTGTTGCCCACGTTGGTCATGTTGGCATTGTTGGTGACAGGGTTTTTCCAGCCATCTGGAGTCATCACTTGTTGAGTGGTTACACCAGCCAGACCGAAGACACCCACAGCGACGAAGTCAGAGCTGGATGGTTTGTTGCCACCATTGCCGCCATGCCCTTTGTCATTGTTGCCATAGCCGCCACCGCCATGACCATGATCGTCATCTTTGGTGGTTGCAGTACCGGCGGCGACGAATGCGCCGGCGGCGGTAACAGTGCCAGTGAGGGTATCTTTTTTGTAGGTTTGAGTGCCGTTGTTGGCGACAGACAAACCACTGGAGCTTTGGTTGGCAGCGGCAGCTGCTTGAGCTACGCGACCACCGGACACAGCGATTGCCAGGTTGTTTTTCTGTTGGTTGAAGTTGCCGGCACTGTTGTTCACGCCGATATTACCCGAGCCACTGTTGCCGACGTTGTTGAGGCTGGCGTTGGCGGTGCTGGAGTAGTTGCCTACAGCGTTGTTGGCGTTGACTTGAGTGGCACTGGAGACAGCCACTGCGGTGCCGAAGATGAAGCTTTCGTCAGCAGTCGCCAGAGCCGCAGCGTTGTCTTGTTGGTTGCCGTCGCCTGCGGTGTTGTTCGCACCGATGTTGCCGTTGGCACCATTGAGCGAGCCACTGACGCTGGCGTTGTTTTGAGTGCCTTGGTTAAGCACAGTATTGCCGCCGCTGCTTTGCGTATCGAGCACTGCGGCACCGGCGCCAGCGCCGATTTGCAGCAGTTCTTCGAGGGTAGGGCCTTTTGGATCATGGCCATTGCCATGACCGTTGCCGTTCCCGTTACCATGACCGTGATCATTGTCATCACGACCGCCTGCCTGTGCTGCGATTGCCATCACTGCTGCAAGTGCGAAAACCAGTGGTTTGAGAGCCATTGTAGGTTTCATGGTGTTTCTCCATCGTGCTTATTAGTTGGTTAAGTGTTGGTACTTTCTAATTGCACTGCTTTTGTTGTTTGGGTCAGTCAGCGACCCGGATGCTCAGGGTGTTAGCCATTCGGTTCCCCACCCCGGCACTCTGGTTCACCTGGATTACCCCGCGGCTGCCGGTGAAGGCCTGATCACTTGTCGTGACCTGGCGACTGCCGGGTGAGGTACCAGTTGCTCCTGAGCTCGGTAAAAGCGCCACGTTCTGTTGTGAAAGGGCACTGTCGTCAACGCTCTGCGGGGCAGCACTGATGCTGACGCGCGTCACGTTGGCCATCTGGTTGTTGGCGCCGGCACCCTGGTTCACACCGAGAATCCCGTTGCCATTACTGAAAGAGTTGCCGCCGATGGTGGCGCTGGCATTCGTCGACGGATTGCCGGGTGTATCGATGTGTTGGCGGACGATCGTCGTAGCGCTCGCCGACGTGCCAATGGCGATGGATTTGGCATTGGTTTGCTGCATCTGGTCGCCGGCGGCCTGGTTGACGTTGTAATTGCCGCGGTACTGAATGCCGGTGTCCTGAATGTTCGCGTTGTTCACTGAACTGGGGTCGGCCGCCATGGCACTGGCGCAGCCGAAGAGGGTAAGCAGGAGCAGGGTGCGATTCATCTTATTGGCCTCCAGCCATGCGGGTCAGCGGAGCGAGGCCGGCGCCCATTGCGCGGTTGACGGTGTTGGAGATGGAACTGCCACCGCCGCCGCCATGACCGGCACTCATGCCGGGCAGACCATTGGGGTTGGTCAGCACATTGGTCCCCGGCAGGCTACCGGTTGCGGTCGACATACCGCCGCGAATCGACGAACCACTGGCTACACTGGCGAAGTCACCGTCATTGAGTTCGGTGCTGTTCATCGCCTGGTTGATGCGGCCGGAAGGGTTGGCATTGACGGTCGTCGGGTAGGGGTCTTTGCCGCCGCTGCGACCGATAGGAATCGGCTGGACATCGCGATTGAGCACAATCACACCGTTGCCTTCTGCCTGTACGTTGAAACTCACGAACGTACTGGCGGCTGATCCAATCAGCAGGAGGCAAGTAAAGGCTTTTTTGATATTCCCCACGGCTGCAATTCCTTCTTCAGTGGGCTGCCCTTGGTCAGCGTTGTGAAGGAGAGAGCGAAAGCTGTGCCGCTTTTGAAATGTGTTTGAATTTCAATTGCTTGGGAAATAGATGCGCAGGCCTGATACACCGGCTGTTTCATGGCTGATACACGCAGGGTTGCGCTGACCTGTCCATTGGCTGAACAAAGCTCTGAAACAAGGGTTTGCAGCGGTGTGTATCAGCCGCGTAACAACCCGGATGACAAAGCGATGAACAGTGCTGAAACGGCCACTTTGCGCTTGGACGACTGTTTCAAGAACGGACACTTTGCCCCCAAACCAGGGGAAAATATCGGGGAAGGGCACCCGTCGAGCGGGTCACTCAGTCAGCAGTTGCTCGACGGCGGCGAAGGCCTGCGTCTGGCGCTCGGCCCAATTGCCCTCGATGACCTGTAAACGCTGGTGGTGGTTTTCCAGCCAGTTTTGCGTGGCTCGGTAAAACGCCAGTCGCTCGTCCAGATCCGGTTGGCAACGTTGACCATCATCGGTCCAGTCAATCTGTTCCGGGGACAGCAACAGGTGCAGGTCGTAATGCCGCGCCAACAATTCGGATTCCAGCCAGGCCGGGCAATCGCCGAACAGCGTCTGGCTCCAGAGAATATTGCTCAACAAATGGGTGTCGAGAATCAGCAGGGACGGCTGTTGCGCCCGCGCTTGATCTTCCCATTGCAGTTGACCGCGAGCGATTTCAGGGATGTCGGCCAGACAGGTGTCACGGGGATTGAGTTCGATAAACCGGCGCACGTACTCATCCACGCGCAAGCCGCCAAAGCGCTGTTGCAGGCCCGCCGCCAGCCAGCTCTTGCCGGTGGATTCCGGGCCGGTCAGGACCACGACCTTCATGTGCGCAACGCCGGGTCGGCGCGCCATTCGCGAAAGCCTTGAATCGCCAGCAGGGTGAACAGAGCGTACAGCGCAGCGGTGAGGTACAGCCCCTTATAGATGAACAGGCCGACGAAGATCACATCGAGCACGAACCACAGCGCCCAGCATTGCAGGCGCTTCTGCGCCATCCACAGTTGCGCGACCAGACTGAAACCGGTCAGCGCCGCATCCAGCCACGGTTGCGCGGCGTCGGTCCAATGGGCCATCGCCGCGCCGAGCAAGACACTGCCGACGGCACCAATACCCAAGCCGAGCAACAGCGAACGGTGATCGAGGCGGGTGACCTCGCGGCCGTCATGCATCGTCCCGGCGCGGGTCCATTGCCACCAGCCATAGACTTGCAACGCGGCGTAAATCACTTGCAGCAACATGTCCGAGTACAGCTTCACTTCGAAGAAGATCCAGCTATAGAGCAACACCATGACCAGCCCGATCGGCCAGCACCACGGATTCTGTTTGACCGTCAGCCAGACGGCGATCACACCGAGGGCGGCGGCAAACAGTTCAAGCCCGGACATGGGGGTTCCTTGGGGGAGTCGAAGAAGGGGGCGGATTGTACTGCATTGGACTAGGGACTGATGACCGCTGTAGATCAAAAGCCCCTCACCCTAACCCTCTCCCGGAGGGAGAGGGGACTGACCGAGTTGGATGTTCGAGATCCGCCGACCTGATCTTTCTGCGTTGAATCCATAATCGACTCGATTTTTCAGGTCGACGTATAGCTTGAGACACCTCGGTCGGCCCCCTCTCCTCGGGGAGAGGGCTGGGGTGAGGGGGGGCTCACCAGAGTTACACGGGTCAGACGCGGAACTGGCGCAGAAGGCCGTTGAGTTGTTCGCTCAATTGGCCGAGGCGTACGCTGGCCGCACTCGACTGCTCGGCCGCGATCGCCGTGCTGTGCGAGAGGCCAGCCGCCTGGGTGACGTTCTGATTGATGTCCTCGACCACATGCGCCTGCTGCAACGTCGCGCTGGCAATCGACGCATTCAGGCCATTGAGATTGCGCAGTGCCTGGCCAATGGCATTCAGACTCGCCCCGGCCAGTCCCGCTTGTTCGATGGTCAATTGCGACGCCTTGCTGCTGTCGCCGATCACCTTCACGGCCGCCTCGGAATGGTTCTGCAGGCGCTCGATCATCGACTGGATTTCCGCTGTCGATTTCTGTGTGCGCTGCGCCAGCAGGCGTACTTCATCCGCCACCACGGCGAAACCGCGTCCTTGTTCACCGGCCCGGGCCGCTTCAATGGCGGCATTGAGCGCGAGCAGGTTGGTCTGCTCGGCAATCGAGCGGATCACTTCCAGCACGCTGCCGATCTGGGTGCTTTCGGCCGCCAGGGTGCGAATCACTTCAACGGCTTGATCAATGGTCCCGGACAGCTTGTCGATCTGCTGCAAGCTGCCATCGATATTGATCTGGCCCTGTTGCGCCTGGGCTTCGGCATCGCGCATTTCGGCGGCGGCGTGCTCGGCGTTCTTCGCCACGTCTTGCACGCCATAGGTCACTTCGTTGATCGCTGTGGCCACCAGTTCCATCTGCTGCGATTGCTGCTGGCTACGTTGCTGCGCCTGCGAGGCGTCGTTGCCCAGTTCGCTGGACGACTGGCCAAGGGCGCTGGCCGACACCTGCAAGTCACCGATCACCCGGCGCAGTTTGGCGGTAAAGGCGTTGAAGTGATGGGCCAGTTCAGTGACTTCATCCTTGCCATGGGTATCGAGGCTGCGGGTCAGGTCGCTTTCGCCGCTGGCGATGTTGGCCATGGCGTTGACGGTTTCCTGCAGCGGCCGGACGATGCTGCGCGCGATCAGGATCACCAGCAGCGCCATGATCACGGCAATCGCCAAACCGATGACCGTGGCCTTGATCACTTGGCCCTGGAATTCCGCCTGCACATCGTCGACGTAAACCCCGGAACCGAGCACCCAGCCCCAAGGCTCGAACAGTTTGACGTAGGAGGTCTTGGCCACCGGCTCGCTGGCGCCGGGTTTCGGCCAACGGTAGTCGACCATGCCGGCGCCTTTGGCCTTGGCGATGGCGACCATTTCGTTGAACACCGCAAAGCCGTCCGGGTCGCGGATCGCCGAGAGGTTCTGGCCTTCGAGTTTGGGGTTGGTCGGGTGCATGACCATCACGGGCGTGAGGTCGTTGATCCAGAAATAATCGCTCTGGTCATAGCGCAGGCCACGAATCGCCGTCAGCGCCTGTTTCTGCGCCGCCTCTTTGCTCAGGGTGCCGGCGGTTTCGAGGTCGTGGTAGTAGGTCAGCAGGCCACTGGCCGTCTGCACCACGTGCTGGGTTTTCTGGGCCTTGGCGTGGTAGAGATCGTCGTGGATCTGCTTGAGCATCAACATGCCCAAGGTCAGCAACATGACCACCGCCACAATCAAGATGAGCCACAAGCGTCGGCTGATCGACACACTGCGCAAGCTGTTCATAACGCTGTCACTCCGGATTCTTTTTCTTGTAATAAACGACCGCCAGCATCCAACCACGATTTCGTGAGCGGGCATACGCGACCCAAGTCGTATAACGCGGCAGCGCTATTAAGGCTTGTCTGTTAGGATTTCGGCCCCGCGCGTGAAAACCTGAATCCAAATTGATATTTCACGGAATTTTGACCGTTTCGTGTGGATCCTGTGCGTGCGGAATCGGTACAGCCATAAACAGCTACGCTGATCGCAGTGAACGCTAGAAAAATACTATCGGAGCATGCCAACGCGCATCGCTCTTTGGGGGATTGATGGATCTTTGGACGGCCTTGCAGGCACTGATACTAGGAGTTGTAGAAGGGCTGACGGAGTTTTTGCCCATTTCCAGTACCGGACACCAGATCATTGTTGCCGACTTGCTCGATTTCGGCGGCGAACGGGCCATGGCGTTCAATATCATCATCCAGCTCGGCGCGATCCTCGCGGTGGTCTGGGAGTTTCGGCGCAAGATTCTTGATGTGGTCATCGGCTTGCCGACACAGCCCAGCGCACGGCGTTTTACCGCCAACCTGCTGATTGCGTTTCTGCCCGCTGTGGTGCTGGGCGTGATCTTCGCCGACCTGATCCACGAATACCTGTTCAACCCGATTACCGTGGCGACAGCACTGGTGGTGGGCGGCATCATCATGTTGTGGGCGGAAAAGCGTCAGCATGAAGTGCATGCGGAAACGGTCGACGAGATCACTTGGAAAGATGCCTTGAAGGTTGGCTTCGCGCAGTGTCTGGCGATGATTCCCGGCACCTCGCGCTCTGGCTCGACGATCATTGGCGGGTTGTTGTTCGGCCTGTCGCGCAAGACTGCCACCGAGTTCTCGTTCTTCCTCGCGATGCCAACCATGGTCGGTGCGGCGGTCTATTCGGGCTACAAGTACCGTCACCTGTTTGTGCCAGCGGACTTCCCGGTGTTCGCCATCGGCTTTGTCACCGCGTTCATCTTCGCCATGATCGCCGTGCGCGGCTTGCTCAAGTTCATTGCCAGCCACAGCTATGCGGCGTTCGCCTGGTATCGGATTGTGTTTGGTCTGGTCATTCTGGCGACGTGGCAGTTTGGCTGGATCGATTGGGCGGCGGCCAAACCATGAGTGATTCCCGCGCACGCCGACCCGAAGGGCGACCTTCGGGTGGCAACAACATCCAGCATCTGAAGCTGAAGCTGGTGGTTCTGCTGATCGTCTGCGCACTGCCGTTGTTCGGCTCAGTGTCGATGTGGCTGCGCGGGATCTCGCGGGTGCCGTTGGCCGCTTACGGGATCGTCAGTGTGTTGGCGTTCTTCATGTACTGGGCCGACAAGCGCAAGGCGCGCACCGATGCCTGGCGCACGCCGGAAAACGTCCTGCATGCCGTGGAACTGGCCGGCGGCTGGCCGGGCGCGTTGATTGCCCAGCAGGTATTCCGGCACAAGACGCGCAAGGTGTCGTTTCAGATTCTGTTCTGGGTGATTGTGCTGCTGCATCAGGTGTTCTGGATCGACCAGCTGTTTCTTGGTTCGAACCTGTTGACCCTGTTCTGAATACACCGCAATTCCCTATGTAGGAGTGAGCCTGCTCGCGATAGCGGAGTGTCAGTCAAAGAAATTCCAACTGACACTCCGCTATCGCGAGCAGGCTCACTCCTACAGGGATCGGGGTTAGAGCAATAAACCGATTTGGGTCTTTTTCGGCAACTTGCTCACCACCAGTTGATGCGAGCGCTGCAACAACCCCTGCAACTCTTCGGCACCCAAAGGGTAGGGCGGATGCATGATGATCCACTGCGCCCGCGCCAGATACGGCGCCGGGTGAATGCCCGGGCGGTCGCAATGGCCGAGAAACAGATCCTTGTCGACCTTGAATGCCAGCGAATCGCCGCGCAGCCCCTGCAAGGCAAACATCTTGTTGCCGGCAATCGAAAACACCCGCACGCCACCCCACTTGTAATCTTCCCGAGCACCCGGCAATGCCAGGCAGAACGCCGCAACGTCGGCTTCGCTCATTTTTCCCTTGCTCATAACAACCGCTCCCCACAAGCATTGAACGATTCGACCAGATGATCGATCCACGCGCGCACCGCCGGCATCACCCCGCGTCGATGCGGATACACCGCTTGCAGCCAGCCGCCGGGCAGTGACCACTCTGGCAGCAATTGCACCAGCGTGCCGTTTCTCAGTTCTTCTTCGCAGTACATCATCGGCAGCAAAGTGAAACCCTGACCGGCCAGCACGCAGGCTTTGCGCACAATAAAGTCATCGATGCCCAGGCGCGCTTCCATGTTCAACTCGAAGCTTTCACCCTGTTGATCAAGCAAGCGCACATGCACCATGCGATCAGCCTCCAGCGCGCCGAGCACTGGCAGATTTTTCAGGTCTTGCGGATGGTTGATCGATTGGTCCTGTACAAAATCCGGACTGGCCACCACGACCATTTGCGCCTGCCGCAAACGCCGGGTGACCAGCAACGGATCTTCGTCACCGTGTTCACGCACGCGCAGCGCCACATCAAAGCCTTCGCCGACCAGATCGACGCGGCGATTGAGCAGGACGACTTCGAGTTGCACCTGCGGGAATTTACCGAGAAATTCGCTGATCACCCACGGCAACATTTCCCGGGCCAGACCGGTGGGGCAGGAGACCCGCAGGCGGCCACGCGGCTCGCTGGACATGCTCGCCACCGCTTCATCGGCCATTTCCGCTTCCAGCAACATCGCCTGACAGTGACGCAGATAACGTTCGCCAACGGCGGTGAGATTGAGTTGCCGGGTGGTGCGTTGCAGCAAACGTGCGCCGAGACGTTCTTCCAGTTCGGCGATGCGTCGTGACAGGCGTGACTTGGGAATGCCCAGCAAACGCCCGGCCGCCGCAAAGCCGCCGGCCTCGACGACTTTGGCGAAATAGTAGAGATCGTTGAGGTCTTGCATCGTTGAATTCCAACTGTTCTATCAGTGGGACAAACTATCGCATTTCAGGCGGCTAATCATCCATTGGTTTCTTGCGTAGGATTGTCTCCATTCCGTCGCCACCGGCGATTCCTTCCAGGAGATTCCACATGAAACTGCTGCATATCGATTCGAGCATTCTGGGCGACAACTCGGCTTCCCGTCAGTTGAGCAGCGAAGTCGTCAAAGCCTGGCAGGCCGCCGAGCCAAGCGCCGTGGTGACCTACCGCGACCTGGCTGCCGACGCCATCAGCCACTTCTCGTCGACCACCCTGGTCGCCGCCGGCACCACCGCTGAACTGCGTAACGCCGCACAACAGCACGAAGCCGAACTGAGCGCTTCCACGCTGGCCGAGTTCATCGCTGCCGACGCCGTCGTCATCGCCGCGCCGATGTATAACTTCACCGTACCGACCCAACTCAAGGCGTGGATCGACCGCGTTGCCGTCGCGGGTCAAACCTTCCGTTACACCGAAGCCGGCCCTGAAGGCCTGTGCGGCGGCAAGAAAGTGGTGATCGTTTCCACCTCCGGCGGCATTCATGCCGGTCAGGCCAGCGGTATTGCTCACGAAGAATATCTGAAGCTGGTGCTGGGCTTCCTCGGCATCACCGACATCGAAATCGTCCGTGCCGAAGGCCTGGCTTATGGCGACGAAGTGCGCAACAACGCCATGACCGCTGCCCAAGCGAAGATCAGCGAGCAACTGTTCGCCGCTGCGTAAGGCTTGCGTAAAGAACAGCTGTTGTTCAGGTAACACTCAAAAAACTCTGTATTCTGGTTCCGCAAGGGGCGAATGCGGAGTTTTTTGTTTCTGGCTGTTACATAATCTGGCCCGGGTTATGCAGTCACACAATCAGCGTCTGAGTGCATTGTCGTACCGAAACACCGAATCCCCGGCGTTTCAGGCCCGCAACGCAACGGAACTTTCGATTGAGTAACAACAGGGTGGAGCATCCCATGATGCGTCTTTGTGCAACGTTACTGATTTGCCTGCTTGGCAGCTTTAACACAGTGCATGCTGCGCCTGGGCGACACCCTGTGTGGAGCGTTGGCTACCACGAGATGACGTTTCTCGATCCGCTGGACCTGCAACCGATGCGCGCCATCGCCTTCTATCCTTCCAGCGACCGCGAGCACATGAGCCTGCTCGAAGGCTATTCGGTGGAAGCCGGCGAAGACACCAAAGTCGCCATTGGCCGCTTTCCGATGCTGATGCTCTCGCACGGCAACACCGGCACACCGCTGGCCTTGCACGACCTCGCCACCTCGCTGGCGCGCAAAGGCTTTGTCGTGGTTGCGGTGATCCATCCCGGCGACAACTCCAAAGACCACAGCCGCCTCGGCACCCTGAGCAATCTCTACGGGCGGCCAATCCAGATTTCCGAAGCGATTACCGCCACCCTCGGCGACCGCATGCTCGCGCCCTACGTCAATGCCGATCAGGTCGGCGTGATCGGCTATTCGGCGGGTGGCGAGACCGCGTTGATTCTGTCAGGCGCGCAGCCAGACCTGGATCGCTTGCGGCGTTATTGCCAGGAACGTCCGGATGACCGTGATGCCTGTAATACGCAGGGTGAACTGATCGTCGACCGTGATGACTTGCAGCCGGTGGCTGACCCACGCGTGCACGCCTTGCTGTTGATGGCGCCGTTGAGTTTGAAATTCGGCCGCCACACCCTGGCGGACGTGCATGTGCCGGTGCTGCTCTACAGCGGCGATGGCGACAAACTGGTGGCTTTCGACAAGAACGCGGCGGCTTTGGCGCGCAAACTGCCGACCGCACCGGATTTCAAATTGCTGGCCGGGGCAGGGCACTTCGTGTTCATGGCGCCGTGCAACGAAGAGCAGATTCGCGCCATGCCGGCGCTGTGTACTGATGCCGATGGCGTTGATCGCGAGGATATCCATCGCAACCTGATCTCTGAAGCCGGGCGTTTCTTCTCGCACACGCTGGGCAAACCGACCCGGGCCGGGATGCAAACCGCGGATCAATAATCCGATCCCCGCAGCACCGCAGCAACTGTGGGAGCGAGCTTGCTCGCGAAGGCGTAGTGTCAGTCAATACATGTGCTAACTGATTCACCGCCTTCGCGAGCAAGCTCGCTCCCACAGGTTTTGGTGGATTGTTCAAGAAATCGCCCGGCGCTGGAGCAGCAAAGTCAGCCCCAACCCAATCACCGACAACATTGCCGCACTGAAGAATATCCACGAATACCCCAGGTTCAACGCCACCGCGCCCATCAACGGCCCGGCAATCGCCAGCGCCAGATCGAAGAACACCGCATAAGCGCCCAGCCCGGACCCGCGACTGGAACTGGGCACCTGCTTGATCGCCTCGACACCCAGCGCCGGATACACCAGCGACAGGCCAAACCCCGCGAGTCCTGCGCCGATCAGTGCGAACCCGGTGGACGGCGCCAGCCACAACATCACCAGCCCCACGGTTTCGATCGTCATACAGGCGATCGCCGATCTAAAACCGCCGAAACGACTGATCGCCGAGATAAACATCAGGCGCGACAGGATGAAGCACACACCAAACACCGTCAGGCAATACGCTGCGCCGGTCCAGCCTCGGTTGAGGTAATAAAGCGTGATAAACGTCGTTAGCGTGCCGTAGCCGATCGAGGCCAGGGTCAGGCTCGCGCCATACGGGGCGATCCGCCCGATCACCGCCCAGAACGGCAGGCGTTCCCCACGGATCACCGGCACGGATGGTTTATTGCGAATCAGCACCAGCGCACCGGCCGCCAGCACGGCCAGCGCAATGCCGAGGCTGGTGAAGCCGTAATCGGCGACCATGACCACGCCCAGCGGCGCACCAATGGCAATCGCGCCATAGGAGGCGATGCCGTTCCAGCCGATGGATTTCGCCGTGTGTTCGACACCGACCTGGCCCATGCACCAACTGATCGTGCCGACGCCGATCAGCCCTTGGGCGACGCCGAGCAGCAAACGGCCGATGATCAGAATGATCAGGCTGGCCAGCGGGAAACTCTGCAACAGCGTGGAGAGCAGCGTCAGCAAGCCGCTGAGGACAATCCCCCACAAGCCATAAATGATCGCCCGTTTGGTCCCGACCGTATCCGACATGCGCCCGGCCATCGGCCGGCTGAGCAGGGTGGCCAGGTACTGCGAGCCAATCACCAGCCCGGCAATGACTGCGCTGAAACCCAGCTGCTCGTGCACGTAACCGGGCAACACCGCGATCGGCAGACCGATGCAGAGGAAGGCAATAAAGGTATAGAACACGATGGAGACGATCTGCAGGGTGATCGCCATGGAGCTTTGCGGTGGCTGTTGCTGCGCAGACATGAGGACTCGTTCGCGGGCGGCGGTGGGAGAGTTCGCATCATGGCTTGGGTGTCAGATAAAAGAAAGCAGGCTAACTACTTTCCAGACTGATCGTTCCCACGCTCTGCGTGGTAACGCCGCCACGGACGCTCCGCGTCCTGCTCGTGTGACGCGGAGCGTCACGGGATGCATTCCCACGCAGAGCGTGGGAACGATCAGCGCGCTGAATGCAAAAAGCCCCGTCACATGGACAGGGCTTTAGCTTGAAGCTAGCAGCTCAACACTTGAAGCTGCTTTTAGAACACCACACCCTGACTACGCAGGTAGTCATCATACGTGCCGCTGAAGTCAGTCACGCCATCCGGGCTCAGCTCGATGATGCGCGTGGCCAGGGACGATACGAACTCACGGTCGTGGCTGACGAAGATCAGCGTGCCCGGGTAGTTCTCCAGCGCCAGGTTCAGCGCCTCGATCGATTCCATGTCCAAGTGGTTGGTCGGTTCGTCCATGATCAGCACGTTCGGCTTTTGCAGGATCAGCTTGCCGAACAGCATGCGACCTTGCTCACCACCGGAAATCACTTTGACCGACTTGAGGATCTCGTCGTTGGAGAACAACATGCGGCCCAAAGTGCCGCGAATCATCTGCTCGCCCTGAGTCCACTGACCCATCCAGTCGAACAGGGTGACGTCGTCTTCGAAATCGTGCGCGTGATCCTGGGCGTAGTAGCCCAGTTCTGCCGCGTCGGTCCACTTGATGCTGCCGGCGTCCGGGGTCAGTTCGTTGACCAGGGTGCGCAGCAGGGTGGTTTTACCGATACCGTTCGGGCCGATGATCGCTACGCGCTCGCCCGCTTCAACCTGGAAGCTGAAGTCTTTGAACAGTGGCTTGCCGTCGAAACCTTTGGCCATTTTTTCGACGATGACCGCCTGGCGGTGCAGCTTTTTGTTCTGATCGAAGCGGATGAACGGGCTCACGCGGCTCGAAGGCTTGACCTCGGCCAGCTGGATCTTGTCGATCGCCTTGGCGCGGGACGTCGCCTGCTTGGCTTTCGAGGCGTTGGCCGAGAAGCGGCTGACGAACGATTGCAGCTCGGAAATCTGTGCTTTCTTCTTGGCGTTGTCCGACAGCAGTTGCTCGCGGGACTGGGTCGCCACGGTCATGTACTCGTCGTAGTTGCCCGGGAACAGACGCAGCTCGCCGTAATCCAGGTCAGCCATGTGCGTGCACACGCTGTTCAGGAAGTGACGGTCGTGAGAGATGATGATCATCAGGCTGTTACGCTGGGTCAGCACGTTTTCCAGCCAGCGGATGGTGTTGATGTCCAAGTGGTTGGTCGGTTCGTCGAGCAACAGCACTTCTGGATCGGAGAACAGCGCCTGCGCCAGCAATACGCGCAGTTTCCAGCCTGGCGAGACTTCGCTCATCGGGCCGAAGTGCTGTTCGATGCCGATACCCAGGCCCAGCAACAGTTCACCGGCACGGGACTCGGCGGTGTAGCCGTCCATTTCGGCGAATTCGGTTTCCAGCTCGGCTACAGCCATGCCGTCTTCTTCGCTCATTTCCGGCAGCGAGTAGATACGATCGCGCTCGGCCTTGACCTTCCACAGCTCTTCGTGACCCATGATCACGGTGTCGATCACGGTGAATTCTTCGTAGGCGAACTGGTCCTGGCGCAATTTACCCAGACGCACGTTCGGCTCGAGCATGACCTGACCGCCGGACGGGTCGAGGTCGCCGCCGAGGATTTTCATGAAGGTCGACTTGCCGCAACCGTTGGCGCCGATCAGACCGTAGCGATTGCCCGCACCGAATTTGACCGAAACGTTTTCGAAGAGCGGCTTGGCGCCGAACTGCATCGTGATGTTAGCTGTAGAAATCAAGAGTTTTTCCTGCGAAGCATTCTTAAAAAGCGAGGGTGCGGCTGCAGCGCTTGGCCCGAGTCAAAGTGCGCTGAAGCGGGAGAGTCCCGTCATCGACCAAGGGGGGCGCGTAAAGTTTGGCGGCGATTGTACTGGTCTGGCTCTTTAAACGATAGGGCGATCACGCCACGATCGCCGATTGGCATGATCGCGGGACAGTTTTTCACAGTTGAAGATTCACTATCGGTTACAAACTGTGGCTAAAATGCCACCTATTCACCGAGCGTCCGGTTACGGCGCGGGCCAAGGACGTGCCATGTGTATTCAGACCGCTGCATAAGACGCTGGGCCTCAGGCCGCCGGGCGCGCAGTTTGTTCACTTCTGACGTGTGACGATTTCCGTGAAACTCATCATTGCTGCTATTTATGTCATTTCCATTGCATACGTTCATTTGCGTGGACGTGTGCGCCACAAGCTCGGCCGACAACTCAGTGACCATTCGACGTTTCTTGCGCCGATCAACTGCTTCCTTTATCTGTTTTCGAAGAAACCTAACCAGCCTTATCTCGATCCGGCGGATTTCCCCGATCTCAGCGTGTTGCAGGCGCATTGGCAGGAGATCCGCGAAGAAGGCCAGAATCTGCTGCGTGCCGGCGAAATCAAGCGCTCTACCCAGTACGACGATGTCGGTTTCAACTCGTTCTTCAAAAGCGGCTGGAAGCGTTTCTACCTGAAGTGGTACGGCGAAAGCCATCCGTCGGCAATGAAACTGTGCCCACGCACCACCGAACTGGTGCAAAGCATCGGCTCGATCAAGGCCGCGATGTTCGCCGAATTGCCGCCGGGTTCGAAACTGGTGCGTCACCGTGACCCGTATGCAGGCTCGTATCGCTATCACCTGGGTCTGGACACGCCGAACGATGCCGGCTGCTACATCAATGTCGACGGTGAGAACTACCACTGGCGTGATGGCGAAGCAGTGATGTTCGACGAGACGTTTATTCATTACGCGGAAAACACCACCGACCAGAATCGCATCATCCTGTTCTGCGATATTGAACGTCCGATGAAATACCGTTGGGCCGCAGCGTTCAATGCCTGGTTCAGCCGTACGGTGATGTCGGCGGCAGGCGCGCCGAACGATGCTGGCGACCGCACGGGCGGGATCAACCGTTTGTTTACCCGGATCTACAAGATTCGCCTGCGTGGTAAAGAGCTGAAGAAACGCAATCGCAAACGTTACTACATGGAAAAGTGGGCGATCTTCGGTGGTTTGCTGGCGGTGTTCATTCTGATCTGAATTCAACGCAGACGCTGCTGACGCCATCGCGAGCAGGCTCACTCCTACATTTGAAATGCGTTCCCCTGTAGGAGCGAGCCTGCTCGCGATGACGATCTCAAGGGCAACCAATCACTATCAGGAAGCCTTCTTGGCTTTTTTAGCCGGCGCAGCTTTCGCCGGTTTCTCAGCCTTCGCCTTAGGCTTGGCCGGCGCTTTCCCACCCAGACTGCGTTTGAGCAGCTCGGTCAAGTCGATCACATCAGCGGTTTTACGCTCTTCCTCGCCACCCACCGTTTCAACATCCTCGATCTTGCCTTCATGGGCCTTTTTCTCGACCAGGGCCATGATCTTGTCTTCAAATTCATCCTTGTAGTCTTCGGGTTTCCAGTCGGCGCTCATGTCCTGCACCAGCCGTTTGGCCATGTCCAGTTCACCCTTGGCCAGCTGTGGCTTGGTCACTTCAGGACCCAATTCCAACTCATCGAGGCCACGCACCTCCTGCGGCCAGCGCAGTTTCACCAGCACCAATGCATCTTCCAGCGGCATCAACGCCGCCAGGTACTGGCGCGTATGCAGGACCACGCGGGCGAGGGCGACCTTGTTGGTTTTGCTCAGGGTTTCGCGCAGTAGCGCGTAGACCTTGCCGCCGCGCTTGTCGGGTGCCAGGTAGTAGGGGGTGTCGATGTTTTGCAGGGGAATCTGTTCGGCGTCGACGAAGGAAAAGATGTCGATGGTCTGCGTCGAGACGGGGTGCGCCGAGCGGATTTCCTCTTCGCTGAGTACCACATAGCGGCCCTTTTCATAGGCCACGCCTTTGACGATGTGCTCCTTGGTGACTTCCTTGCCAGTGACCTTGTTTACCCGTTTGTAACCTACCGGGTCCATGCTGCGGCTGTCGAGCCAATCGAAATCCACGCCCTGCGACGAGGTCGCCGAGACCAGTGCGACAGGGATGTGCACCAGTCCGAAACTGATTGCGCCTTTCCAGATTGCCCGAGCCATGGTGAGTTCTCCGAGTGATGATCGGATGACCTGCAGCCGTGGCTGAAAGTTTCCCCGGAATGCGCGGGTTTCCAGGGACTCGGTCAAGCCGTGTTACATGTTGTTTAAGGCTTGCGGGTTAACAAATCCGAACCCTGAGCGTAGCGTGGACTCGAAGGCTCTATCCTTGGCCCATCGAGAGGCAGCGTCATGAACCGAATTCTGCTTGGCATCGTCGCTTTGGCCCTCAGTGGCGGGTTGGTTCATGCCGACGTCCTGTTGGCGCAAAGCCCGACCGGCAATAGCAATAACCCTTACAACAGCCCGATCCGCCGGGCCAACCCCAACAGCATGCAGGGCACCCAGCCCGCCACTCCGAACATTCGTGGCCCGAACACAGTGCCGGCGCCGCGTCAGCCTACGGTCGAAAACCGCGGCATCGGCAACGGCCAGCCAATTCAGTCGGTGCCGAGTACCCCGCCCAGGTTCATTCCCAACCCACCTTCGCGCAGCGGAGACAGCAACCGTTGAGCGGCAGGACCGAGGTTCTGTCGGCCATTCAAGCGAACAAAAGGAATCGTGCATGTTGCGTAAAACCCTTCTAGCCACTTTCTGCGCCAGTGCGCTGCTCAGCGCGCCGGCGTTTGCCGCTGCCCCCAAAGAGCTGCAAAGCGAACAGGGCACCCTCGAAGTCACGACCATCACCGCAGGCCTTGAACATCCATGGGCACTGGCATTTCTGCCGGATCGACAAGGCATGCTGGTCACCGAACGTCCGGGCAATCTGCGCGTGGTCGCGGCCGACGGCAAGCTGTCGGCGCCGATCTCCGGTGTACCGCAGGTCTGGGCCAAGGGGCAGGGCGGGTTGCTGGATGTCGTGCTGTCGCCGGACTTCAAACAGGATCGTCTGGTCTATCTGTCCTATGCCGAAGGGGGTGGGGCCGGCGACAAGGCGGGCACCGCCGTCGGGCGTGGGCGGCTTTCGGATGACTTGAAGACCCTGAAGGATTTCAAAGTGATCTTCCGCCAGGAACCGAAGCTTTCGGTCGGCAATCACTTCGGCTCACGACTGGTGTTCGATCGCGACGGCTATCTGTTCATCACCCTGGGTGAGAACAACGACCGGCCGACGGCGCAGGATCTCGACAAGTTGCAAGGCAAGGTCGTGCGCATCTACCCGGACGGCAAGGTGCCGGATGACAACCCGTTTGTTGGTCAGTCCGGCGTACGCCCCGAGATCTGGGCCTACGGCGTACGCAATCCGCAGGGGGCGGCGCTCAATCCCTGGACCGGCACAGTGTGGGAGAACGAGCACGGCCCGCGCGGTGGCGATGAGGTGAACATCATCGAGCGCGGCAAGAACTACGGCTGGCCGCTGGCGACCCACGGCATCAATTACTCGATGCAGCCGATCCCGGAAGCCCAGGGCAAAACGGCCGAAGGCACTGTCGCACCGCACCACGTGTGGGAGAAGTCGCCGGGCGTTACCGGTATGGCGTTTTACGATGCCGATCGTTTCAAGCCGTGGCAACACAATGCGTTTATCGGCGCGCTGGTGACTCAGGAACTGATTCGCTTGCAGTTCGATGGCGACAAGGTCGTGCATGAGGAGCGTTTGCTGGGTGAACTCAAGCAGCGCATTCGCGATGTGCGGCAAGGTCCGGATGGTTACCTGTACGTGCTGACGGATGAAGAGAAGGGCTCTTTGTACAAAATCGGCCTGAAGCCCGAACTTTAAAGAAGAGTCCCCCTGTAGGAGCTGTCGAGTGCAATGAGGCTGCGATCTTTTGATCTTGTTTTTAAGATCAAGATCAAAAGATCGCAGCCTGCGGCAGCTCCTGCATGTGGAGGCTTACGTTTCGCGGGAATACAGCACCACCGCCGCACGCAATTTACCCCGGCCAAACCGACACATTTTCTCGAACTCCCCGTGACTCACCGGCACATGCTGGCAATCCATGGATTGTCGATGCTGGCTGTGGTCAACATCTGGGTCATGCAGGTAAACGAAGTCTTCGTCACAATCGGTCACGACCACCCAGTGCGGCGATTTGGAGCGCGTCAGTCGATAGCTGCTGATCAACACCAACGGCTGCCCACCGGCATCCAGCAGTCGCGGCAGATCCAGCAACGCACCGATCACACACTCGACATCGGTTTCCTGCAATTGCGCCGTGAACTCTTCGTGGACCAGGCGCATGACGTCTTTTTTATGCGCATCACGCACACCGTCGAGGAATAACGGCCCGCTCATGCTCAGCGCCATACGCACGCGAAACCCCCGACGCCACGCCGCCAATGCCAATCCTTGCGGGCTGCAACCGCCATGGCCGGAGGTCATGAACACCGTGGTCGCCTCCCGCCAGACCTGCAGTTCCTCTCGACGCTCCAACGACCGTTCCGCTTGCAGCGCGCCCATGGCCATCAGCAGACACGCCGGGCCACAAGTGAAGTCGGTGGTTTGCGGGTAGTAAGGCACCTTGATGCTGCGCGAATCACGGTGCTGGAGAATGCGTTTCTCTAGCCGCAGCGCATCGGCGTGGTCTTCGTAGTAATCGTGAATCAGCGCAAAACGCCGGTAGCCATTGCGCTCGTACAGCGCGATCGCCGCAGGGTTGTCGAGACGCACCTCCAGGCGCAGGTACGCGCAGTCATGCTCCAGGGCCATCGCTTCAATGCGCTGCAGCAATGCCTTGCCCAGGCCTGTGCCGCGCGCTTCGACGGCGATCGCGATGGAATACAGTCGCGCGAGTGAAGTGCCGCGATGAAACAACACCAACGCGTAACCCAGCAGTTGACCGTCGCATTCGGCCACCAGCAACTGCCCGTGAGCTCGGGTAATCATCCATTGAAAACTGCGACTGGTGAGCCGGTCCGTGGTGAAACATTGCATTTCCAGTGCCAGCAGTGCCGGCAAGTCTTCAACTACCGCCAAACGAAAAACAGCCTTCATATGACCACCGTAAAAGTTGCGTAACGAAACGAGACTTTCGAAAAACTTCGTGCTTAATAGAAAAGGTCTTGTTCTCCAACGGATCAATCTCTATGTCAGCGGTACAGGGTCATTGGCGCGAAGTATCCGAGCAAAGTTTGCCGGCGGCAACTTTTTTAAAATCAGCGATTAAAACATCCAGTCAGGTTTTGATTATTGTCGAACGCAAGGAAGACTGGGCTTCATACTTCCCTAGTGAAGACATCCTGACAGCGCAGGAATACCTCGAGCACAGCTGTGACAGCGAGCCGGGCAAGCGCGTGCAGGTGATCAATCTGTGCCGCAGCTACAAGTACCTGGGCCACGGCTATTACTGCTCGCTACTCGCCGAGGCACGGGGCCACAAGGTGATTCCGTCGGTACGCACCATCAGCGAACTGACGAAGAAATCTCTTTACGGTCTGGCACTGGACGATCTCGATAAAACTCTGGAAAAAGCCCTCAGCCATCATCTCTACAGTGATACCGAAGGTTTTACTTTGACCCTGTATTTCGGTCGAACACATATCGAGCCATTACAGGACCTGGCCCGGCAGTTGTTTGAAGTGTTTCCCTGTCCGATTCTGTTAGTTGAGTTTCGCCGAACTAATGGCTGGCACATCGAAGGGATAAAGTCCGGCGCCTTGCACAAGTTGCGCGATGATCAGGAAGATCAGTTTGCCAATGCGCTGGACGGTTTCAGTCGTAAAGTCTGGCGAGTACCGCGCTCGCCGCAAGTGGCGCGCTACGACTTGGCGATACTGTACGATCCACAAGAAGCTTTGCCGCCGTCCAACGCCAAGGCACTGGCGAATTTCGTCCGGGTTGGCAAAGGCATGGGCATTGACGTCGAACTGATTGAACGCAAGGATTACGCACGCCTGGCCGAGTACGACGGCTTGCTGATCCGCGAAACCACCAGCGTCGATAATCACACCTATCGTTTCGCCAAGAAGGCCGAAAGCGAAGGCCTGGTGGTGATGGATGACCCGACGTCGATTCTGCGCTGCACCAACAAGGTTTACCTGACGGACTTGCTCAACAGCCATCAACTGGGCATGCCCGCCACCGAAATCCTCTACAAGGAGCGACCCGAAGACTTCGAACGCGTCGGTGAGCGCCTGGGTTTTCCACTGGTATTGAAAATCCCCGACGGCTGCTTTTCCCGTGGCGTGATCAAGGTCGAAAGCCAGCAGGCCTTGCTCGAAGCGACCGCCGAATTGTTCGAACACTCGGTGTTGCTGCTGGCTCAGGAGTTTTTCTACACCGAGTACGACTGGCGCATCGGCGTGCTCAACCGCAAACCGATTTTCGCCTGCCAATACTTCATGTCCAAGGGCCACTGGCAGATCTACAACCACAAGGCCAAAGGCCAGGACGTCAACGGCGAGTGCCGGACGATGGCGATCCACGAGGCGCCACGCGCTGTAGTGGAACTGGCGGTGAAGACCGCCAACCTGATCGGCGATGGCCTCTACGGCGTCGATCTGAAACAGGCGGGCGACAAGGTTGTGGTGATCGAAGTCAACGACAACCCCAACCTCGACGCCGGTATCGAAGACGCCTATTTGCACGACGATCTGTATTCACTGGTGCTGGAGGAGTTCGTGCGACGCCTGGAACTCAAACGTCGCGGCCAGGCCTGGTGAAGCGCCGATGATCAATAGCTTCGCACTGAGCCACGGCGCCTTGCAGCGGGTCGAGCGACTGGACGCCGAGGTTATGCTGTTCAGCAACCCCGACGCCGCCGAACGCGACTTGCTGCACAGTCATTTCAAGGTTGATGAGCATGCACTGGCGTCAGCGCTGGACCCGGACGAGGTGTCACGCATCGAGTTTCACCCCGACCATTTGTTCCTGATCTGGAAGCGTCCGGAAAACTATTCCGGCGGTGGCAGTCTGGCGTTTGAGGTGTCGTCCTGCGGATTGCTGTTCGCGCCGGGACAACTACTGGTGATCGCCACCGACGACACGCCGCTGCACGGCCTCGGCACCCGCCAGCCGTTGAATACGCCGCTGGATGTGTTGCTCGACCTGCTGTTCAACAACATCCATCACTACCTCGGCCATTTGAAGGTGATCAAACTGGTCGCCCGCGAACTGCAGCAGAAATTCAACGCCTCGATGCAGAACCAGCATCTGGTGCAGATGTTCAACCTCAGCGAAAGCCTGATCTATTACATCAACGCGCTGCACAGCAACGGCGCAGTCCTGACGCGCCTGCGCAATCATGCCGAGAAGCAGCATTTCGGCAGCGAAGCGCTCAGTTTGATCGACGACCTGATCATCGAAAACAACCAGTGCTACAAGCAGGCGGAAATCTACTCCACGGTGTTTTCCGGGTTGATCGATGCGCGCGGCAACCTGATGAACAACAGCATGAACAACCTGCTGCGCAAGCTGACGTTGATCAACGTGGTGTTTCTGCCGTTGAACCTGATTGCGAGCATTGGCGGGATGTCGGAGTTCAGCATGATGACGGCGGGGACGCCGTGGTGGGTTTCTTATCCGCTGTTTCTGGCGGTGATGTTGCTGGGGGCGGGGGGGATGTTGTTTGGGCTGCGGCGTTTGGCCAGATGATTTGTAGTGATTGATCGGACGCCTTCGCGAGCAAGCTCGCTCCCACATTTCGAAATGCATTCCCCTGTGGGAGCGAGCTTGCTCGCGAAGAGGTCGGCACAGGCGAAGTAAAACTCAGGACAGTCCCGCATTTGGCCGAACCGCCACCGTGATGCCTTGTTATAGTTCGGGCCTCATTTTCAGCCCGGTAAAGGATCACTGCCATGCCTCAATACTCCGCTTTCAGCGTCGAACTGGCCGACAACATCGCCCATGTGCAGATCAATCGCCCGGAAAAAATCAACTCGATGAACGCGGCGTTCTGGAGCGAGATCGTCGAGATCTTTCAGTGGATCGATGACACCGACGAAGTGCGCGTGGTGGTGCTCAGTGGTAACGGTAAACACTTTTCTTCTGGCATCGATTTGATGATGCTAGCCGGCGTCGCCAATGAACTGGGCAAGGACGTCGGCCGCAATGCGCGCTTGCTGCGGCGCAAGATCCTCACCCTGCAAGCCTCGTTCAACGCCGTCGACAACTGCCGCAAACCGGTGCTCGCAGCGATTCAGGGATACTGCCTGGGTGGCGCCATCGATCTGATTGCGGCCTGCGACATGCGTTATGCCGCCGAAGACGCGCAATTCTCGATCAAGGAAATCGATATCGGCATGGCCGCCGATGTTGGCACTTTGCAACGGTTGCCACGGATCATCGGTGACGGCATGCTGCGTGAACTGGCGTACACCGGTCGCACTTTTGGCGCTGACGAGGCGCGCAGCATCGGCCTGGTCAATCGGGTGTACGGCGACAAAGACGCGCTGCTCGAAGGCGTGATCGACATCGCCCGTGAAATCGCCTCGAAATCGCCGATCGCGGTCACCGGCACCAAGGAAATGATCAGCTACATGCGTGACCATCGCATCGACGATGGCCTCGAATACGTTGCCACCTGGAACGCCGCCATGTTGCAATCCACCGACTTGCGCGTGGCCATGGCCGCCCATATGAGCAAACAGAAACCCGAATTCCTGGACTGAGAAACCATGACATCTCGCTGGACCACTGCAGTACTGGACACCGATCAACCCGGCGGCTGGGCCGTGGCGCGCAGCCCGGAAGGCTTTCTGTTCGATGACAACGGCGCGTTGTTCCCTCGGGAATGGCTCAAGCGTCAGGACCTGTCGATCCTCGCCGAGCACGGTATTGGCCATCTCGATGGCGAGCCGGTGTACTTGCTGGAGCTGCGCAGTGCCAGCGAAGTGTCGGGTTGTAACTGGAAAGGTCTGCGGGCGTTCATGCTCGATGGCGATCACACAATCTACAAAGTCCTTGGTTACGCCGCGCAGATTGGTACGTGGGCCCGCGAGCATCGCTTCTGCGGTAATTGCGGGCAAGCCATGACGCAGGTCCCGCGCGAACGGGCGATGTATTGCCAGCCGTGCGACTTGCGCAGTTATCCGCGTATTTCGCCGAGCATGATTGTGCTGATCACCCGGGGCGACGAGATTCTGTTGGCGCGTTCACCGCGTTTCGTCACCGGGGTCTACAGCACGCTGGCCGGGTTCGCCGAACCTGGCGAGTCGGCCGAGGATTGCCTGATTCGGGAAGTGCGTGAAGAAGTGCAGATCGAGGTGAAGAACATTCAGTACATGGGCAGCCAGTGCTGGCCGTTCCCGCATTCGATGATGCTCGGCTTCCATGCCGAATACGCCGGTGGCGAAATTGTCTGTCAGGAAGACGAGATCGAAGACGCCCAGTGGTTCAACGTGCACGACCTGCCGCCGTTGCCGGCGTCCAAGTCGATTGCCCGTTACCTGATCGACGTCTACGTGGCGCGGCGCTTAGGCCACGCTGAACCAGTGCTGCCAGGCTAGGCGCACGGTCAAACCCAGGACCACGGTGATGAACACCGGGCGAATGAACTTGGCGCCGCCGCTGATCGCGGTGCGCGCGCCAAAGAACGCGCCGACCATCACCGACAGACCCATGCTCAGGCCGATGATCCAGTCCACCTGCCCGGAAAACACGAACACCGACAGCGCCGCAATGTTGCTGACGAAGTTCATGCTGCGCGCCACGCCGCTGGCCTTGACCAGGTCAATCGGGTAAAGCAGCAGACTGCTGACTGTCCAGAACGCGCCTGTGCCCGGACCCGCCACGCCGTCGTAGAAACCGAGGCTGAAGCCTTGGGTCGATTGCCATTTCTTTTTGATCGGCGCATCGCTGTCCAGCGGTGCTTTTGGCGTGCCGCCGAACAACAGGTAAAGACCGCAGGCGAAGACGATCACCGGGAGCATCTTGTTCAGCCATTCGGCCGGCAGGTAATGAGCGACGACGGCGCCGGTCAGTGCGCCGACCAGTGTGCCGACGATGGCGTGTGTCCATTGGCGCGGGTGAAACAATTTGCGTTTGTAGAAGGTGAAACTGGCGGTGGCCGAACCGAAGGTCGAACTCAATTTGTTGGTGCCGAGCACCAGATGCGGCGGCAGGCCAGCCGTCAGCAGGGCAGGCGTGGTCAACAGACCGCCACCGCCGGCGATGGCGTCGATGAAGCCGGCAATGAAAGCGACAAAGGCCAGAATGGCCAGGGTGGTGAGGTCAACGCTGAGTTCGAAAGGCATGGAATCGGCTTATTCGGCAGGGCGCAGATTTGGCTGCGGGGAGGGCGGTCATGTTACTCATTTCCAAGTGTTGCGGCGACCCGTAAAGCCCAATCGCGAGCAGGCTCACTCCTACAGGGGAACGCATTCCAAATGTAGGAGTGAGCCTGCTCGCGATGACGCCAGTCCGGCCACCCCATCACCCACTGTTGCCCACCCGACACCCAGACAACAAATCTCCTTGTGCAAAACATCTGCACAATCGAAAAGCCCAACAAAACCGGGCATTCCAACCCTGGCACGCTTGCTGCTCTATCACCCACATCTCCGCAAATGTCCCGAGGACACGCCAATGAGTCAGCAAGCCGTAAAATTTGCCTACTGGGTGCCGAACGTCAGCGGTGGGCTGGTGGTCAGCAAGATCGAACAGCGCACCGATTGGGGCATCGACTACAACCGCAAACTGGCACAGATCGCCGAAGCCGCCGGGTTCGAATATGCACTGACGCAGATCCGCTTTACTGCTGGTTACGGCGCCGAGTTCCAGCATGAGTCGGTTGCGTTCAGTCATGCTTTGTTGGCTGCAACCACCAAACTCAAGGTCATCGCAGCGATTCTGCCTGGCCCGTGGCAGCCGGCGCTGGCGGCCAAGCAACTGGCGACGATCGACCAACTCACCAACGGTCGCATCGCGGTGAACATCGTCAGTGGTTGGTTCAAGGGCGAATTCCAGGCCATCGGTGAGTATTGGCTGGAGCACGACGAGCGTTATCGCCGTTCCGAAGAGTTCATTCGTTCACTGCGCGGCGTGTGGAGTCAGGACAACTTCACCTTTCGTGGCGACTTCTACCGTTTCGACAATTACAGCCTGAAACCAAAACCCTTGGGCCGTCCGGAAATCTTTCAGGGCGGCAGTTCCCGTGCGGCACGGGACATGGCGGCGCGGGTGTCGGACTGGTGTTTCACCAATGGCAACAGCGTTGAGGGGATCAAGGCGCAGGTCGACGATATTCGTGCCAAAGCAGCGGCAAATAGTCATTCGGTGAAAGTTGGCGTCAACGCGTTTGTCATCGCCCGTGATACCGAAGAAGAGGCGCGGGCCGTGCTTGCGCAGATCATCGATCAGGCTGACCCGGAAGCCGTGAACGCCTTCGGCGATGCAGCGAAGCAGGCGGGCCGGGCATCGCCGGAAGGAGAGGGCAACTGGGCAAAATCGACGTTTGAGGATCTGGTGCAGTACAACGATGGTTTCAAGACCAATCTGATTGGCACGCCGCTGCAGATTGCCGAACGGATTGTGGCGCTGAAAGCGGTGGGTGTGGATCTGGTGCTGGCGGGGGTTCTGCACTTTCAGGAGGAGGTGGAATATTTCGGGCGGCGCGTATTACCGTTGGTTCGTGAACTGGAGGCCGAGAAGACCGCCGCCGTCGCCTGACACCCGCAAATCCCCTGTAGGAGTGAGCCTGCTCGCGATGGCGTCTGAACATTCAACTTATATGTTGACTGACACACCGCTATCGCGAGCAGGCGAAGGCCTACAATTGGATCTGTGTTGGCTTAGAGACCGAGGTCAGACAGGCCTGGATGATCATCCGGGCGACGGCCCAGCGGCCAGTGGAACTTGCGTTCGCTTTCCTTGATCGGCATGTCGTTGATGCAGGCGTAGCGCTGGAACATCAGGCCCTGCTCGTCGAACTCCCAGTTTTCGTTGCCGTAGGAGCGGAACCAGTTGCCCGAATCATCGTGCCATTCATAGGCGTAACGCACGGCGATGCGGGTGTCGGAGTAGGCCCACAGTTCCTTGATCAAACGGTAATCCAGTTCCTTCGCCCATTTACGGGTCAGAAACGCCTTGGCTTCTTCGCGGTTGTTGGCGAATTCGGCGCGGTTGCGCCATTTAGTGTCGAGGGTGTAAGCCAGCGATACCCGTTCCGGGTCGCGGGAGTTCCAGCCATCCTCGGCCAGACGAACTTTTTCGATGGCCGATTCACGGTTGAACGGCGGCAATGGCGGACGTACCTGGGCTGCAGTAGACATGTTCAGTCTCCCGATCTAATTAATAATTGAACAACAAGTCCGGCTTATTAAGGCGTTACAGGTCCAATAACTTCCGCGCCATGCATTGCGCATTATCGGCGGCACTGTGATCACCCATCACAAGCGCTACGGTAATGGCACCGTCAATCAGGATCAGCAACTGTTTGGCCAGCAGCTGCGGATCTTCGGCGCCATGTTCGGTACACAGCTCGCACACGTAGTCGAGCAGCTTCTGTTTGTGTTCTTTGGCCAGTTGCCGCACCGGGTCCTGCGGATCGCCGGTTTCGCCGCTGGTGTTGATGAATGCGCAGCCGCGAAAGCCTTCGGAGGCGAACCAGCTCTTGAGCACGGTAAACAGGTTGAGCAGGCGATCGGCCGGGGTTGCGGCCTGATCGACCGCGCTTCTGTACCAGTGCATCCAGCGCACGTCACGGCGTTGCAGAGCGGCGACGGTCAGTGCGTCCTTGTCGGCAAAGTAACGGTAAATGCTTTTTCTGGAGACGCCGGCGGTTTTCACCAGTAGATCCATGCTGGTGGCAGCGATGCCACTTTTGTAGATCAACTTTTCGGTGACATCCAGGATGATGTCGCGTGTGTCGTTGCGAGTGATTTCGTTCATGTGGCGAACAGTAGAACGATTGTTCTCCTTGGTCAAGCGGGATTTTTTTTGATCGTTCCCATGCTCCGCGTGGGAATGCAGCCCGGAACGCTCTGCGTTCCCAAAGAGCCGAACGCAGAGCGTCCGTTGAGGCATTCCCACGCAGAGCGTGGGAACGAGTCTTCGGCGGGCAGACCCGAAGGATGCGATGGTGTAAGCTCTCGGGTTCTTCGGATTCGACCCATTGCGAGCCCTATGCCGTTGCTTTTCAAACGTTCCTTGCTGCCCAAACTGCGCAGCTTTCCGCTGACCGCCGAGGCCGTGACCATTCTGTCCGGCGCCGCCGAGTTTCGTCGTTGCCTGCTCGAGAAAATCGCTGCTGCGACCCAGCGCATCTACATCGTCGCGCTGTATCTGCAGCAAGACGAAGCCGGTCAGGAAATCCTCGATGCGCTCCACGCCGCCAAGCTCAAGCGTCCCGAGCTGGAAATCGCCGTGGTGGTCGATTGGTTGCGCGCCCAGCGCGGGCTGATCGGCGCCGGCAAGCAGCCGGGCAATTCGGCGTGGTATCAGGAAATGACCCGCACGCACCAGAGTGAAGTGCCTGTGTACGGCGTACCGGTGCAGACTCGCGAGTTGTTTGGTGTGCTGCATCTGAAAGGCTTCGTGATCGACGACTGTGTGGTCTACAGCGGTGCGAGCCTGAACAACGTCTACCTGCACAAGTTCGACAAGTACCGTTTCGACCGTTATCACGTCCTGCACAGCCACGAACTGGCCGATTCGATGCATCACTTGGTCAAGCATGGTCTGATCGAATCGAAAGCCGTGCACCGTCTCGATTTGCCAAACCTGCCGACCACGCGCAGCTTGCGCAACGACATCGGCGACCTGCGCAGCCGCCTCAAATATGCAACGTACGACACGGCCACTGGCAGCACCGCCAGAGACGGTCTGTCGGTGACACCGTTGCTCGGCGTCGGCAAGAACAACCCGCTGAACCGGGCGATTCTCGAGCTGATTGCCAGCGCGCAAAAACAGCTGACCATTTGCACGCCGTACTTCAACTTGCCGCTGGGCGTGATCCGCGAGATCAACCGCGCATTGGCGCGTGGCGTGAAGATCGACATCGTGGTCGGCGACAAAACCGCCAACGACTTCTACATCCCGCCGAGCGAGCCGTTCAAGGTCATCGCCGCGCTGCCGTATCTGTACGAGATCAGCCTGCGCCGCTTTGCCAAACGGCATCAGCGCAATATCGACAGCGGCCAATTGAACTTGCACTTGTGGCGTGATGGTGACAATACCTATCACCTCAAGGGCATGTGGATCGATCAGCGTTATACATTGCTGACGGGCAATAACCTGAATCCACGGGCGTTTCGCCTGGATCTGGAAAACGCGTTGTTGATCGATGACCCGAAAGGCGAGTGGCTGGAACCGCGGGCGAAGGAACTGGAAGAGATTTTCCGCCATACCACGCGGATCGAGAATTTCCAGAATCTGGAGACGTTGCCGGAGTACCCGGGCGCGGTGGCCAAGTTTCTCAAGCGCGTGAGTCGGGTGCGGATTGAGCGGTTGCTCTACCGGATTCTCTAAAATCAAAATTATGTAGCGCTGCTGATAAAGCCTTCGCGAGCAAGCTCGCTCCCACAGGGGAACACATTCCAAATGTGGGAGCGAGCTTGCTCGCGAAGGGGCCCGCTTAGACGCTAAAAAAACTTAGTTCAGACCCAGCTTGCCACGCAACGTGGACAGGTCTTCCGCCAGTGTATTCACCGGCCCGACCAGCGCTTTACGGTCGTTATCCTTCACCTTGTCGTAAGTCTCAAACCCACCGTCCCTGGTCTTGTACTTGGCCAGAATCTTATCGACCGTGGCAAAGTTCTTGTCGACCTTCGCGACAAAAGCCTTGTCCTGCTGCTCGATCTGCGGACGGAACAGATCAACGATTTTCTTCGCGCCGTCGATGTTGCCCTGGAAGTCATACAGGTCGGTATGGCTGTAGCGATCTTCTTCGCCGGAGATCTTGGTGGCGGCGACTTCTTCCAGCAGCGCAGCGGCACCGCCGACGACTTTCTCAGGCGGGAAGGTCAGGCCGGCGACACGGGTTTGCAGGTCTTTGACGTCGCTGTTGAGCTTGTCCGCCAGTTCGTTCAGACCCTGAGTGCTTTTTTCCGAGAACAGCGAGTACTCGATACGGTGGAAGCCAGTGAAGTCATCAGCTTTCACGCCTTTTTCGTGGTCATCAACGCGCGAGTCGATGGACGCATCGAGGTCACTGAACAGCTCGGCAATCGGCTCGATCGACTCGTAGTAGACGCGGGTCGGTGCATAGAGCTTTTGCGCGGTGGCCAGGTCGCCTTTTTTCACGGCATCGGTGAATTGCTGCGTGTGGCTGCCCAGTTCATCGAGTTGTTCGGTGACGTAAATCTTGTAGTCCGACACCGGCCCCACCAGATCCAGCGGTGCTGTCGCGGCAAACGCCGACAGCGGGGTGTTGAGCAAACCAAGGGTCAGCAATAACGCGAGTGGCGTCTTTTTCATGGGGGCGGCTCCAGTGTTGAGATTGTTTTATGCAGCGGTTTTCGGTTGTGTGGCGTTGAGCAGCGAGCGACCGATGAAGTCCTTGTCGCCCGTGACACCCGGCAGGGTGAAGAAGTAACCACCGCCGACCGGTTTGAGGTATTCCTCCAGCGGTTCGCCGTTGAGGCGGGTCTGCACGGTGATAAAGCCTTTTTCCAGATCGGCCTGGTAACAGATGAACAGCAGGCCCATGTCGAGCTGACCGTTCTTGTTCACACCGTTGGAATAGTTGAACGGCCGGCGCAGGATCAGGTTGGCCTGGGTCGCGGCCGTGCGCGGGTTGGCCAGACGAATGTGCGCGTCGAGTTTGGTCAGCTTGCCCGCCGGGTCTTTGCTGTAATCCGGGACTTCGCTTTCATGCTGGCCACCCATCGGTGCACCGGTGGTTTTGACCCGGCCAAGGATGCTTTCCTGCTCCTGCAACGGCGTGCGGTCCCAGCGCTCGACGAAGTTGCGGATGATCCGCACCGCCTGATAACTGCCGTGCGCGGCCCAGGCGGGCTCGTCGCTGCCCGGCTGCACCCAGACCAGGCGATCCATGGCTTTGCCATCGTTGGAGTCAGGGTTGGCCGAGCCGTCGCGGAAACCAAGGAAGTTACGCGCCGACTGCGCCGGCACCCCCGGTTTCGCCGGGGCTTGCGGCGGCACGCTGCCTTCCTGTTTCCAGCGCACCAACAGCAAGTCGGGCAGGTTTTTGACGATGTCGCGCAGGGCGTGAATGTTGGTGTCCGCGGTGTTCGAGCAGAACTGCAAACTCAGGTCGCCGTGGCAGCAATCGGCTTCCAGCGCATCATTGGGGAAACCGACCATACGGATCAGCCGTTTTGGCTTGGCGTCGGCCAGACCGAAGCGCTCGTCGAACAGCGATTCGCCGACCGAAACGGTGATGGTCAGGTTATCCGGCGTGACGTTCGGGCCGAGGATGCCGGAATCCGGTGGTGGCAGTTTCGGATCGATCTGCGCGACCGGGCCGCCCTTCATCAGAAACGCGATGCGCTCGTTGAGGGTACGGAACAGCCGCTCCAGGTCTTCGCGATCACTGGCCAGCACATCGAACGAAACCAGCATGCCCGAGGCCGGGCGCGGGGTGACGATGCCGGTCTGGTGCACGCCGTGGAAATCGTGGCGGTCTTCGGTCTTGTCGCTGCTCGGCGCTTCGGTCACTTGCGCCGGCGCGGCAGCCATGGCGGGGCAGCTCAGGGCTGAACCTGCGAGGGCGACACCGGCGGCGCCCATGCCCATCAGGACACGGCGACGTTGCAGGTTGAGGCTTTCTGAATCTTTCATCGGGAATTCGTCTTCTGCTTACAGGCCGGAGAGGCCGAGGGCGGGATCGATGCCATCCAGTGCGTCGGCCAGGGCCTGAGCCTTGTCGGCGATCTGCTTGCGTTGTGCGCCGCTGACGGAGTCGTAGCTGGCGTAGCCGTCCTTGATCTTGTAGGTGTCGAGTTCTGTGTCGAAGTCCGCCAGTGCCTTGTCGATTTTCGGCAGCAGGTCGGCGGCTGATTTGCTCAGCATCGGCCGCAGCAGGTCGAAGACTTTGCGCGCGGTTTGCGCGTTGGCGGCGAAACCGTTGAGGTCGCTGTGGCTGTAACGTTCTTCTTCCCCACTGGCAGCACGCACATCGGCCAAGGTGTTGAGGTTGCGCACGACGATGTTGACCAGTTGCTCCGGCGGCAGGCTCTGCGCGAGCAGTTGTTGTTTGAGCGTGGTGACATCGCTGAGCAGGCGCTGGGCGACCGGCGTCAGATCGTCGAGTTTGCGCTGTTGGAACAGGCCGAATTCGAGACGGTGGAAACCGACGAAGGCCGGATCCTGTTCGCGTTTTTCGAAATAATCGGCGCGGGCATTGATGCTGTTGTCCAGCTCGGCCAAGCGTTGCGCGGCAGGGGCCAGACGTTGATACGCCGCACGCGCCGGCAAGTACAGTGCCTGCGCCTGACTCAAGTCGCCGCTTTCAATGGCTTGATTGAGCGCGGTCACGGCTTTGATCAGCGCGCTGCTCTGGCTGGCCAGGTACACGCGGAATTCCGACAGCGGCCCGACGAAGGCGACCATCGACGGTTTGGCTTTGGCCGCTGCGTCAGAGGCTGCCGTCGGCGTCACGTGCAATGTGCCGCGCGGATTGCTCAGCAAACCGCAGGTGATCGCGTAATCGCCCGGTTGCAGGTTGGCATTGATTACCTGGCTCAGGCCCGGTGCGATGTTTTCGCGCTCCTCAACGACGAGCACGCCGTCGAGGATTTCCCATTCCACGGCCCGCTCGGAGCGGTTGACGATGCGGAAACTGGCGCGACCGGCCGGTACCGTCAGCGCGTTTGGCTCGCAACTGCCCGGATGAATGTTCACCACCACTTCATCGTGATTGTGCTGACGCTTGGCCGCAGCCATTTTCGAGGCGTAATAAAACAGACCACCGGCGGCGATCATCACCACCACCGAACCGGCCACCGCCCAACGCAAGGCGCGGGGAGGGGAGGCCTGAGGAGTATTAGGCTTTGACATGAATGCCCTTATTGGCTGGAAACGGAAGACGATTGTGCGGATGGCTTCGGCGGCGGAGCCGGGTAAAAGAACATCACCAGCGCCACCAGCAGATAAATCAGATACGCGCCGAGGGTGCTGACGGTCGGCGCATCCTGATAACCGAACATGCCGGCCAGCACCGAGCCCAACGGGCCGTCCATTGGCAGCGTCGCGCTGAAGTCGAACAGCACGGTTTGCAGGTGATTCCACAGCCCGGCTTCATGCAGGGCTTGCACGGAATTGGCGAGAATCCCGGCGGCGACCACCAGAATGAACAGCCCGGTCCACTTGAAGAACGCCGAAAGATTGAGGCGCATGCTGCCGCTGTAGATCAGGAAACCGACGATGATCGCGAGAATCAGGCCGAGCAGGGCACCGATCGGCGCGCCCGGGCCTTCGCTCTGCTGGAACACCGCGAGCAGGAAGAACACCGTTTCCAGGCCTTCACGGGCGACGGCGAAGAAGACCATGGCGATCAGCGCAATGACCTGATGCTTCGAAGAAGTCAGCGCGTGATCCAGCGAGGCTTGCAACGAATGCTTGATCGAACGCGCCACTTTGCGCATCCAGAACACCATGGAGCTGAGAATGCCCACGGCCACCAGGCCGACGATGCCTTCGAACAGCTCCTGTTGCTTTTGCGGGAATTCAGCGCTGACCAGTTCCAGACCACCGCCGACCAGCAGGGCGAGGGCGGCGGCGAGGAAAACCCCGATCCACACGGCGGGCATCCATTGGCCACGGCCGGTTTGCTGGAGGTAGCTGGCGATGATGCCAACGATCAGCGCGGCTTCAATGCCTTCGCGCAGCATGATCAGGAAGGGAACGAGCATTCGGCACCGAGTTGTAAGAGAAGATGTCAATTTGTAACATAATGACACTCATTCTCAAACAGCAAGGATTGACAATTACCTGAACGTCAGCTGAACAGCTGAGCGCATGGCTCAAATGCGCTTAATACAGTTGGGCGACCTGGCCGTTGTAGACCTCGATCAACTGATCATAAGCGCGCCCCACCCGCTGATAATCTTCACTCAACTGCTGCGCGGAAGCATTTGCCGCCCAGTGATCGTGCAGGCGGTTGACCGCTTCCAGATACCGTTGGCCGGGCGCTCGCACATAGTTCCAGAGGTTCTCCGGCGAATCGGCGTTACTCGTCGCCGGGTGTGCCTGCATGTACGCGGTGCCCGCGTCCCAGGCATCCTGCAGTGCCATTGCGCCCAGGCTCAGATCATTGGGCGAAAACGCCTGATCGCGAACCCGCTTGTCGAGCGTGAGCATGAGGTTTTGCGCGTGCGTCATGTAGGTGAGGACATGCGCGTATTTGAACTGCTCCCGGGCCTTGAGTTGCTGCAGTTGCACCTGCCGCAAATCCTGATCTTGACGATCAAGTGCCCGGCGCAGCTGATCTGACGCGTCGAGAAAGTCTCTGGCCAAAGGAATGAACTGACTGTCGCGATCCGCCTTGTCCGCAGCGCTGACCGAATAGAGCGCCCTGGGACTGAAAAAGTCGAAGCTTGTGGCCACAGCGTTGGCCGCCTTCAGGCTGGCTTCGTAGCGCTGTTGCAGTTGCAGTAGTTCGGGCGCGGATTTCTGTAGAGCGTTTCTTTGCAGTGCATTCATCTGACAGCCGTACGCGTCATGAACGCTGGCATAGAAGAGCCTGTCGCGGGCGTCGACCTTGCGCGGGTCAATGTTCAGATCCCGGCTCAGGTAGCGGTCATAGGCATCACGCCAGCGGCCGTCGGCCTGGTTCAGGCACGCAATCAGCGGGCGCAGGGCACTGGCCGTTTCCTGCTCGGTGAGGTCGGGTTGTTCGAGCCAACGCTGGGCAGGGGCCAGCAGCGCATGGTTGTCTTTCACGATATTGAGCAAGCCCCCGGTCAGCACGATGGTCAGCACGACGGCCTTTGCGCGTTTGTTCATCGCTGAGTCTCCCGTGCCTGCAAATGTCCATACCATTGTTTCAAGTCAGGGATTTCCCGGCATTCCGGGCGACTGTCGAAAGCGCCGCTGCAACTGCGCTTGGCGAACGGTTGCAGGCCTTGATCGACGCCCATCAATTGCGCGCGCGCAATCAGAAAAACCAACACAGTTGTACCAATCACACCGACCATCAGGGCGACCGAGCCTGCCGCACCGAGCACGGGCAGGCGAACCTTGGGGCGCTTGAGGGTCAGCGTGCGTAGCCGGGCGACACGACTCAAACGACTCGCCGCGAGCATCACCACGGTGTACCCGGCCAAGGCTGCCGCACCACAACAAGCCCATGTCAACGCGCCCATTACCCAACACGGCAACAACTGGCGAAGCACCAGCGGAGCGGGGCGTCTGAAACTGAAGCGCCGTGACAATGTCCGGCTCAAGCGCATGTCCAGAGACCACAACCGGTCTGCCATCGGCCGCCATGCCCAGAGCAAGGCAGCGCCCGGCATTGCCAATGCGCACAGCCAGAACAGCAATGCAGCAAGGCTTGTGCCGAACCCTGATCGATCAACCCAGTATTGCGCGCCCACCACCGTGAGTGACGCGCCAAACAGCCCGGCGTACATCGGCCAGTCTTGATTGGGCTGCCTGAGCGATTTCCAGAAATACGGATCGGCGTTGGGCATCTGCTGACTTCGCGCCGGGTCGAGGCGCTTGAGCGTTTCGGTGAGCGTCAGGCAGGCATTCCAGTCGGCTTCGAAAAAACGTCGGGCAAAGGCGCGTCGTTCCTCGTCGCTCATAGGTGTCAGTAACAGACGCGCCGCGCGGCTTTCGGGGGTGCGGTCATCCCGCTCGGCGAGGTTTTCAAGGGTTTCGATCATCACCCGGTCATCCCGGCGTTTCACCAGGATCGGCCAGCTTTGCGGGCAGCGTGATTGCTCGTCGTCGGTGTACCAGTGCTGATGCGTACACAGCGTTTCAAACAGGCGGGGCGACCAGACGTGCGATTGCACCAGTAAACAGGCCAGCGTCTCATTGAACCAGTCATAGCGTTCGAACGGCTGTAACCAGTCAGCCTTTTGGAGCACCAGATAGCGCTCTATGAAGGCGTCGATCTGGCCTGCATCGAGCAACTCGCGCAAGTCCTGTTCGACATGTTTGCAGTAAGCACCCAGCAGCAAATCAAGCGCGGCGGGCGACAAGTCCTCGCGCTGCCAGGCACTGAGCCAGTTGAAGCGCTCCAGTCCCCAGGCGGCCAGCCGCATCCTGTCGTCGCGCGGTGACAGGCACAGCATCAACAATTGATCTTCGAACGCCCGCTCGCAGTTTGAAACTTGAGCCTGAGCAAAACGTTCTGCAAGTTGATTGACGCAAACGCCTTCCAGCAACTGCGCAGCCTGTCGTTCTGCAGGGTCGCGCTCGATCTTCAGGAGCGGTTCAAGCGCGGGAGCCGGCGGCTGAGTGTGCACAGCAAGCTCTTGGCCATCGGGCGCAGGCCTTGTCGCCAGGTGGCGACTCCACGCCATTGCCTGCTCGTAAGCTTCGCGCAGACGCTGAAAACCGCTCGGATCTTCGTCCGGGCGATGTACTTTGAGCAACGCGGCGTATTGGCGTTTTATGCTGCGTAAGTCGCTATCGGCTTCCAGCCCCAAAATGTCCCAGCAATTCAACGGCACGAACCTCGTTCCGCAACCAGGCGGCCAGTCGTAGCCAAATCAACGCCGACGTTCATACGCTTACCGCTCCCTTTCAATTGCGCAATTCAACACGACAGCCTATCGGCCAGCGAGGCCGGTAGTTGAGCCGACTTTTGCACAACGCTGGCTTTTTACTGAGTGCTGCCTAAGATGGCCGACAGATCAATCCGTACACCCGAGTGACGTTCAATGTCGGAAAAGGACACCATTGCCATTCAACTGGTGCGTGAAGCGCTGCTGCAAAGTTGTGCCCCGGGCGCAGCCATCGAAGAGGTCTTGAACAAGGTCGGAATTGATCCAGCGTTGCTGCAAACCGAGTACGGCCGGGTACCGGCCTCGCAGTACGCCAAACTCTGGCGGTTATTGGCCCGCCGTGGCGATGACGAGTTTTTCGGCATGGACCCGCGCAAACTCAAGTCCGGCAGTCTTGAGTTCCTCTGTCGCAGCGCGATGGCGCAACCCACATTGGCGGCGGGTTTGAGTACGGGCCTGAGCTTTTTGTCATTGATGCTTGAACGCATGCCCGCGCAACTGGTGCACCAGCAAAGTCTGGCGGAAATCGTCCTGCTGGAAGAGGACCCCGAACCGCGCCGCGCCTTCGCTTATTTCACTTACTGGATGATCGTCCACGGCGTGGCCTGCTGGCTGGCGGGGCGGCGGATTCCGATTCTGGCGATTGAACTGCGCTGTGCAGCGCCGGATTTCACCGATGACTACCGGGTGATGTTTTCGGAAAACCTACGTTTTGATCGGCCGCGAACCCGGATGATTTTCTCTGCCGATTGCCTCGATTTGCCGATCAAGCGTTCTACCGAAGAGTTGAAACGCTTTCTCGCCCACGCCCCGGCCAATATTCTGGTGAAGTACCGTGATCCGGAAAGCCTCGCCAGCCGGATCAAGCAAGATCTACGGCAGCTGCCCGCTGAACAATGGCCGGAAACCGAGGCACTGGCGCAACAGTTGTGCATGTCAGCCTCGACGTTGCGCCGACGACTGGCGGAAGAAGGGCAGACCTATCAGGGGCTCAAGGACAGCGTGCGCAAGGAACTGGCGATTACTTGGCTGGCGGAGCCTTCGATCAGTTTTGTCGAGATTGCCGCGCGGTTGGGGTTTGCTGATGCGAGTTCGTTCTACAAGGCGTTTCGCAAGTGGTCGGGGTCGAATCCGGGCCATTACCGCACGCTGATCCTCAATGAGGTTGTCTGATCCAACACATTCCGCCGCTTGATCGTTCCCACGCTCCGCGTGGGAATGCCTCAAGGGACGCTCCGCGTTCCAGCTCTGGAGCGGACGCAGAGCGTCCGAGGCTGCATTCCCACGCAGAGCGTGGGAACGATCAGTGTGGTAGCGGTCTTGGCCAAACCAGTCAGCCACATTGATGGCTTTGACCATTGCCGCCACCGCCCCACAGCGCGACTATCCCCCTGTTGTTTACGCTTCCCAGCCTAATAAAAAACAGAGGGATTCTGGCAATGCGCGATTACTTGTCTGCCACTGAACAGTTCAACTATCAGCACACTGTGGATGCCGCGCTCAGCGGTACGCTTGCGGCGCTCAACGCCTGCGTCGAATGTTGCGACCGCCATGCCTTGCCGGGTCGCATCGCGCTGTTCTGGGAAGGCCGCGACGGCGCCAGTGCGACGTACACCTTCAGCGACCTGCAGGACAACGCCGCGCGTTTCGCCAATTTCCTCCTCGCCCAAGGCGTGCAGAAGGGCGACAAAGTCGCCGGCCTGCTGCCGCGCAACATCGAATTGCTCATCACCGTGTTGGCCACCTGGCGCATCGGCGCGGTGTATCAACCACTGTTCACTGCATTCGGCCCCAAAGCCCTCGAACATCGCCTGAACAGCTCCGGCGCCAAAGTCGTGGTCACCGACGCGGTTAACCGGGCGAAACTCACCGAAGTTGCCGATTGTCCGACGCTCGTTACCGTCGGCGGCGCCAAAGGTCAGGGCATCGTCCGTGGTGATTTCAGTTTCTGGGCCGAACTGGCCAACTATTCCAACGTTTGCGAACCGGTGCTGCTGACCGGCGAAGACCCGTTTCTGTTGATGTTCACCTCGGGCACTACCGGCCCGTCGAAAGCGCTGTCGGTGCCGCTCAAAGCCATCGTCGCGTTCCAGAGTTACACCCGCGATGCCGTCGATCTGCGCCCGGAAGATGCATTCTGGAACGTTGCCGATCCGGGCTGGGCCTACGGCATCTATTTCGGCGTCACCGGCCCGTTGTCGATGGGCCATCCGATTACCTTTTACGATGGCCCGTTTACCCTCGAAAGCACCTGCCGGGTGATCAACAAGTACGGCATCACCAACCTCACCGGTTCGCCAACGGCTTATCGTTTGCTGATTGCTGGCGGTGACGAGTTCGCCAAGTCGATCAAAGGCAAATTGCGCATCGTCAGCAGCGCCGGCGAGCCGCTCAACCCGGAAGTGATCCGCTGGTTTGCCGACAACCTCGACGTGGTCATTCACGACCATTACGGCCAGACCGAACTGGGCATGGTCCTGTGCAACCACCACGGCCTCGACCACGCCGTGCACGTCGGCGCCGCCGGTTTCGCCTCGCCGGGCCATCGCATCGTCGTGCTCGATGATCAGTACACAGAACTCGGCGTCGGTCAGCCGGGCATTCTCGCCATCGACCGTCCGCAATCGCCAATGTGCTGGTTCGGCGGCTATGAAGGCGCGCCAACCAAAGCCTTCGTTGGCGATTACTACTTGAGCGGCGACACCGTCGAATGGAACCCGGACGGCAGCATCAGCTTCGTCGGCCGCAGTGACGACGTGATCACCACCTCCGGCTACCGCGTCGGCCCGTTCGATGTGGAAAGCGCGTTGATCGAACACCCGGCGGTGGTCGAAGCAGCGGTCGTCGGCAAACCGGACCCGGAGCGCACCGAGCTGGTCAAAGCCTTTGTCGTGCTGAGTGCGCAATACCGCGCCGCGCCGGAGCTGGCCGAAGAACTGCGCCAGCACGTGCGCAAACGTCTGGCGGCGCATTCGTACCCGCGTGAAATCGAATTTGTCAGCGAATTGCCCAAGACCCCGAGTGGCAAATTGCAGCGCTTTATCTTGCGCAACCAGGAAATCGCCAAGGCTCAAGAGGCCGCAGCGCTTAACGTTTCAGCTTGAATCAGGAACTACAGTCATGCAGATCGAGAACAAGGTTTTTATCGTCACCGGCGGCGCGTCCGGCCTCGGTGCGGCGACCGCTGAATTGCTGGTCAGTGCCGGCGCCAAAGTGATGCTGGTGGACATGAATGCCGAAGCGGTGGCCGCGCAGGCTCAGCGTCTGGGTGCGCAAAGCGTGGTTGCCGACATCAGCAACGAAGCCGCCGCCGAAGCCGCCGTACAGGCGACCGTCGCCGCGTTTGGTAGCCTTAACGGTCTGGTCAACTGCGCCGGTATCGTGCGGGGCGAGAAGATCCTTGGCAAGAATGGCCCGCACGCGCTGGCCAGTTTTGCTCAGGTGATCAACGTCAACCTGATCGGCAGCTTCAACATGCTGCGTCTGGCCGCTGCGGCAATTGCCGAGTCCGAGGCAAACGCTGACGGCGAGCGCGGCGTGATCATCAACACCGCTTCGGTCGCAGCGTTCGACGGCCAGATCGGCCAAGCGGCGTACTCGGCTTCCAAGGGTGCGATCGCCAGCCTGACACTGCCAGCTGCCCGCGAACTGGCGCGCTTCGGCATCCGCGTGATGACCATCGCCCCAGGTATTTTCGAAACGCCGATGATGGCCGGCATGACCCCGGAAGTCCGCGAATCGCTGGCCGCCGGCGTACCGTTCCCGCCGCGCCTGGGCAAGCCTGCCGAGTACGCCGCGCTGGTTCGGCATATCATCGAAAACAGCATGCTCAACGGTGAGGTGATCCGTCTCGACGGCGCCTTGCGCATGGCCGCCAAGTAAGGAGGATTTGTCATGACTATTTCCAACGATCCGATTGTTATCGTCAGCGCCGTGCGCACGCCAATGGGCGGCTTTCAGGGCGAACTGAAAAGCCTCACCGCGCCACAACTCGGCGCTGCGGCAATCAAGGCTGCGGTTGAACGCGCCGGTGTCGCCAGCGACGCGGTTGATGAAGTGCTGTTCGGTTGCGTGCTGCCGGCCGGCCTCGGTCAGGCACCGGCGCGTCAAGCGGCATTGGGCGCCGGGCTGGATAAATCGACCCGTTGCACCACGGTCAACAAGATGTGCGGTTCGGGCATGGAAACCACCATTCTCGCTCACGACATGCTGATCGCTGGCAGCGCCGATGTGGTGATCGCCGGGGGTATGGAAAGCATGTCCAACTCGCCGTATCTGCTCGATCGTGCCCGCGCCGGTTACCGCATGGGCCATGGCCGCGTGCTCGACTCGATGTTCCTCGACGGCCTCGAAGACGCTTACGACAAGGGCCGCCTGATGGGCACCTTCGCCGAAGACTGCGCCGAAACCAACGCCTTCAGCCGTGAAGCGCAGGATGCGTTTGCCATCGCTTCGACCACCCGTGCGCAGCAGGCGATCAAGGACGGCAGCTTCAAGGACGAGATCGTCCCGCTGACCGTGACCGTCGGCAAAGAACAGGTGCTGATCAGCCATGACGAGCAGCCACCGAAAGCCAAACTCGACAAGGTCGCCTCGCTGAAACCGGCGTTCCGCGAAGGCGGCACGGTGACGGCGGCGAACTCCAGTTCGATCTCTGACGGCGCGGCGGCACTGGTGTTGATGCGTCAGTCGCAGGCGCAGAAACTGGGGCTGAAACCGCTGGCGGTGATTCATGGTCATGCCGCATTCGCTGACACCCCGGGCCTGTTCCCGGTGGCGCCGATTGGGGCGATCAAGAAGTTGATCAAGAAAACCGGTTGGTCGCTGGGTGATGTCGATCTATTTGAGGTGAACGAAGCGTTTGCCGTGGTTGGCATGGCGGCGATGACCCATCTGGAAATCCCCCATGACAAGCTCAACGTGCATGGCGGTGCCTGTGCGCTGGGCCATCCGATCGGCGCGTCGGGTGCGCGGATTCTGGTTACGTTGTTGTCGGCCTTGCGCCAGCGGAAGCAGAAACGCGGGATCGCGGCGATCTGCATCGGCGGCGGCGAAGCCACGGCCATGGCTGTGGAATGCCTCTACTGAGCCCAACACCAATCTCCCTGTAGGAGTGAGCCTGCTCGCGATGACGTCGTGTCAGTCACCACTGATTTATATGACCCACCGCTATCGCGAGCAGGCTCACTCCTACAAGGTTAGCGGTGCGACTGACATTTAAGGATTCACCATGATTCCCAACGAAGACCAAACCCAGATCCGCGACATGGCCCGGCAATTCGCCGAGGAACGCCTGAAGCCGTTCGCCGCCGAGTGGGATCGCGAACACCGTTTTCCCAAGGAAGCCATCGGCCAGATGGCCGAGCTGGGCTTCTTCGGCATGCTTGTGCCGGAACAGTGGGGCGGCTGCGACACCGGTTATCTGGCTTACGCCATGGCCCTGGAAGAAATCGCCGCCGGCGACGGCGCCTGTTCGACGATCATGAGCGTGCACAACTCGGTCGGCTGCGTGCCGATCCTCAAGTTCGGCAATGACGATCAGCGCGAGCGCTTTCTCAAACCGTTGGCCAGCGGTGCCATGCTCGGCGCCTTTGCGCTGACCGAACCGCAGGCCGGTTCCGACGCCAGCAGCCTGAAAACCCGTGCACGCCTGGAAGGCGATCACTACGTGCTGAACGGCTGCAAACAGTTCATCACCTCCGGGCAGAACGCCGGGATCGTGATTGTGTTTGCGGTGACCGAACCGAGTGCCGGCAAGCGCGGCATCAGCGCATTTATCGTGCCGACCGATTCACCGGGCTATAAAGTCGCCCGCGTCGAAGACAAGCTCGGTCAGCACGCCTCCGACACCTGTCAGATTCTTTTCGACGATGTGAAGGTGCCGGTGGCCAACCGCTTGGGCGAAGAGGGCGAGGGCTACAAGATCGCCTTGGCCAACCTTGAAGGCGGCCGCGTCGGCATTGCTTCGCAATCGGTGGGCATGGCCCGCGCGGCGTTCGAAGCGGCGCGTGATTACGCCCGTGAGCGCGACACCTTCGGCAAGCCGATCATCGAGCATCAGGCCGTGGCATTCCGCTTGGCCGACATGGCCACGCAGATCGCCGTCGCCCGGCAGATGGTGCATTACGCGGCGGCCCTGCGTGACAGCGGCCAACCGGCCCTGGTCGAGGCGTCGATGGCCAAACTGTTCGCCTCGGAAATGGCCGAGAAGGTCTGCTCGATGGCGTTGCAAACCCTCGGCGGTTACGGTTACCTCAACGACTTCCCGCTGGAACGGATCTACCGCGACGTGCGTGTCTGCCAGATCTACGAAGGCACCAGCGACATTCAGCGCATGGTCATTTCGCGCAACCTTTGACAAGGAATTTTTCTCCATGACTTACGAAACCATTCTGCTGGAAACCCACGGCCGCGTTGGCTTGATCACCCTGAACCGCCCGCAGGCGCTGAACGCCCTGAATGCGCAACTGGTCGGCGAAGTGAATCAGGCCCTCGATGCGCTGGAGGCCGATGCGAACATCGGTTGTATCGTCATCACTGGCTCGAAAAAAGCCTTCGCCGCCGGCGCCGACATCAAGGAAATGGCCGAGCTGACCTACCCGCAGATCTACATGGATGACCTGTTCAGCGACAGTGATCGCGTGGCTAACCGCCGTAAACCGATCATCGCCGCCGTTAACGGTTTCGCGTTGGGCGGCGGCTGTGAACTGGCGTTGATGTGCGACTTCATTCTGGCCGGCGACAACGCAAAATTCGGCCAACCGGAAATCAACCTCGGCGTGCTGCCGGGCATGGGCGGCACCCAGCGCCTGACTCGCGCAGTCGGTAAAGCCAAGGCCATGGAAATGTGCCTGAGCGGGCGTTTGATTGACGCGGTGGAGGCTGAGCGTTGCGGGATTGTCGCGCGGATTGTGCCGAGTGATGAACTGCTCGACGAAGCGCTGAAAGTGGCGGCGGTGATTGCCAGCAAGTCACTGCCGATTGCGATGATGGTCAAGGAAAGCGTGAACCGTGCTTTTGAAGTCAACCTGGCGGAAGGCGTACGTTTTGAGCGCCGGGTATTCCATGCGGCGTTTGCCACGCAGGATCAGAAGGAAGGGATGGCGGCGTTTATTGCCAAGCGTGAGGCTGCGTTCAAGGGCAAGTAACGGGTCTAGAGCGAAAAGCCCCTCACCCTAACCCTCTCCCGGAGGGAGAGGGGACTGATTGGGGGATGCTTGGGAGGTACGCCGACCTGAAGGTGCTTTATTGAATCCATAATCGACCCGGTCTTTCAGGTCGATGCATAACGCCAGACACCTCGGTCGGCTCCCTCTCCCTCTGGGCGGTCCGACGTTTCGGGAGGGCTGGGGTGAGGGGAAGGGGCCAACACCATTACATCTGGTAGTTCTTCAGCTCCCGCGCAATCACCATCCGCTGAATCTCGCTCGAGCCTTCATAGATCTGGGTAATCCGCGCATCGCGGTAGTACTTCTCGACCGGATAATCTTCCAGATAGCCGTACCCGCCATGAATCTGAATCGCTGAAGAGCACACCTTCTCGGCCATTTCCGACGCAAACAGCTTGGCCTGCGACGCTTCAGACAAGCACGGCTTGCCCGCCGTACGCAGTCGCGCCGCATGCAGGATCATCAAACGCGCCGCGTTGATTTGCATGTGCATGTCGGCCAGCAGGTTGGCGATGCTCTGGTGCTCATTGATCGGTTTGCCGAACTGAATACGGTCGCGTGAATACACCAACGCCGCTTCAAACGCCGCGCGGGCAATGCCCAGTGCCTGAGCGGCGATGCCGATGCGTCCGCCTTCAAGGTTGGACAGCGCAATCGCCAGACCTTTGCCACGCTCACCGAGCAGATTGGCCTCAGGGATGCTGCAGTTATTCAGCGTCACCGCGCAGGTGTCGGAAGCGCGGATGCCCATTTTGTGTTCGGTGCGATCAACGATGAACCCCGACGTATCCGTCGGCACCAGAAACGCCGATATACCTTTCTTGCCCAGGTCCGGATCCGTCACGGCAAACACGATCGCCAGCTTCGCCCGTTTGCCGTTGCTGACAAATTGTTTGGCGCCGTTGATCACCCACTGGCCGTCACGCAGTTCGGCACGGGTGCGCAGGTTGTGCGCTTCGGAACCGGCCTGTGGTTCGGTCAGGCAGAAGCAGCCGATGGTTTGCCCACTGGCCAGATCCGCCAGCCAGGTCTGTTTCTGTGCTTCGCTGCCGTAATTGAGCACCGGGCCGCAGCCGACCGAGTTGTGGATGCTCATGAATGCGCCGGTCGCGCCGTCACCCGCGGAAATCTCTTCCACGGCCAAGGCGTAGGCGACGTAATCGACGTAAGTGCCACCCCATTCCTCGGGCACCACCATGCCGAGCAAACCGAGTTCGCCCATCTTCGCGACGAGCGCGTCATCGATCCAGCCAGCCTTTTCCCAGGCCTGCGCGTGGGGTGCGATTTCACCACGGGCAAAGTCCCGGGCCATGTCGCGGATCATTACTTGTTCTTCAGTCAGTTCGAGATCGTGCATGGCTCAGCTCCCGCTCTCATCAAAGCCTTGGAAGAAACTCGCGACATGCTCTGCGTCCAGCGCAGCGAGGGTCGGCGGGTTCCAGCGCGGTGTCTTGTCTTTATCGATCAGCAGGGCGCGTACGCCTTCGATCAGGTCGCCGCGTACAAACCACTGGCGATCCAGATGCAGCTCCAGCGCGAAGCAATGTTCCAGGCTCAAGTGGCGGCCACGACGCAGCATCTCCAGCGTCACGGCCATGGCCAGCGGCGAGCGGGTTTCCAGCAAGTCGGCCGTGGTGGTCGCCCACTCATGGCTGTCAGCGACGGTCACTGCGCGCAACTGCTCAACCATACTCGGCACATCCGGCAGGGCGAAAAAGTGATCGATGGCCGGGCGCAAGGCTTCGAGCGGCGCATCGGGCAGGGTTTGCACGGCGTGTTTGGCCAGCAGGTTTTGCAGCGCTTTCAGCGGCGTATCCTGCCACTCCATCACATCGAGTTTTTCATCGAGCAGCGCCAGTTTGCTGCTGTCCAGATACCAGTCAGCGAGGCCGCAATACAGCGCATCGGCCGCACGGATCTGCACGCCGCTGACGCCCAGATAAATCCCCAGCTCACCGGGAATACGCGGCAGGAAATAGCTGCCGCCGACATCCGGGAAATAACCGATGGCCACTTCCGGCATCGCCAGGCGGCTCCTCTCGGTGACCACGCGCAGATCGGCGCCTTGCACCAGGCCCATGCCGCCGCCGAGGACGAAACCGTCCATCAGCGCCAATACAGGTTTGCGGTAGTGATGAATCGTCAGGTCGAGGGCGTATTCCTCGACGAAGAAATCTTCGTGCAGCGTGTCGCCGCTTTTGAAACTGTCGTACAGCGAACGAATGTCGCCCCCGGCGCAGAAGGCTTTTTCACCGGCACCGCGCAGCACAACGGCGTGAACATTGGCGTCGGTCGCCCAAGCGTCGAGTTGCTGTTGCAGCAAACGCACCATGTCGAGGGTAATGGCGTTGAGGCCGGCGGGGCGATTGAGGGTCAGGTGACCGATGTGGTTGCGAACCTCGGCCAGCACTTCGCATTGCGTGGCATCCATGGACGGTGTCCGCTGGGATGAAGCCTGAGCTGTCATCAGTAACTCCCTGCTTTTATTGTCTTTATTCGAGAAGCTCGCGCGCGAGCGTTACCGGATCGTAACAGTGCAAATTTGCCGTGTACAACCGGGATATTCGCAGGGGGAGTTTGCGTTTTTGCCTTGGTCGAAAATGTGCGCGCTCATGTAGGCGCTGCCGCAGGCTGCGATCTTTTGACTTTGATTTTAAAGATCAAAAGATCGCAGCCTGCGGCAGCTCCTACACGGAGTCAGCGGAAGGTTTGGGTGATGCTGCGACGCTTGGCGTGCAGTTCACTGGCGTGGATCAACTGTTCCAGATCCTCGGGGGTGATGTCGATGAACGCCTCCATATCCGCCAGCGCCAGTTTGAGGTCTTCGGCGGTGATCGCGTGACTGTCGACGGGCGCAACGATCGGCGCCGGTTCAGCCGGGCGTTTCGGGTAACGAATCCGCGTCAGGTTGTTGTAGGCGAGCGCACTGAGCAGCATGCACGCCGCGCCGAGCATCACCGGTTCCATGGCTTTCCAGTCCAGGGCGATGGTCGCGGGATCCGCCAGCACCAGCGTCAGGGCCAACGCGCCAGCGGGCGGATGCAAGCAACGCAGCCAGCACATCAGAATCAGCGCCATGCCCGCCGCCAGACACGCGCTGCCGAGCGTTCGCCCGAGCACATGGGCCACCAGCAGCGCGACAACGCCGGCACATAAATAGCCGCCGAGAATCGACCACGGCTGAGCGAGTGCACCGGAGGACACGGCAAACAGCAGCACGGCCGAGGCGCCCAGCGGACCGATCAGGTGATAGGCGACTTCATGGCCGAATACTTGCGCACACAACCACACACTGAACAACGTGCCCAAGGCCATGCCGATGGCGGCACGGCTCCATTCGGTCGGGCGGGTGTTGATGGCGGCGGGCAACCAGCGAGCGAGCATGTGAATCCGATCCTTGCAGCAAATCCGAGGCAAAAAAAAGGACTTGTCCGGCATATCCGGAAAGCCCTCGAAGTGTTCCAACATTGGGGGAGGAACGTGCACAGTGTGCCGGGCAAACTCGATGCTGACAAATTCATATTAATGAAGATTTAGTGCATTAATTTTGAATTGAAGCGGCGCGGCGTCCGCTGATGAAACACAAATAGCCGCCGACAGCCGCCAGTGCGCTCAAGGCATAGAACATGCTCGGCGCCGGTGTGTGCATCAGCAAGAATCCGCACATGACTGGACTGGCCGCACCGCCCAGGGCCGCCAGATTCTGCGCGCCGTAGTAGCTGCCGCGCAGGTCTTCCGGGGCCAATGTGTCGACGAACAGAAAGTCGGCCGGGTAAATGATCATTTCGCCCAAGGTGAAGATGAACATCGCCACGCACCAGCCGACCAGACTGTCAGCCAGACTGAAGCCGATCAGCCCGATGATGAACAACGCGGTGCCGCCGGCGATCCAGTGGCGCAGGTGCTCACGGGTGAGCAATCGGCCGACTTGGTATTGCAGGAGAATCACTGTGATTGCGTTGCAGGCGAGCAGGGCGGCCATGGTGTCCAGCGTCTGTTGCTGGGTGTGGGTGACCAGCAGGTATTGCGACAGGTACAGGGTGAAACGTCCGTGAACCAATGTGCTGAGCAGACAGCCAAGGGTGAACAGGATCATCGTGCGGTCGTTTTTCAGGATGATCAGGGTTTTCAGAAAACTCGGCGGCGCAGTGACAGCAGTGATCGGGCTCACCTCCCGAGCCGCGCCGAGCAGTAAAAAAATGCTGCCGATGGCAATCGCACCGGCGACGATGAAGGGCGCCGAGGGCTGCACCCCGGCAATCACTACGCCGATCATCGGGCCGACGGCGTAACCGATGTTGGTCAGCGTGTAGTTGAGGGAAAACGCCTTGACCCGCTGGCCCACCGGCAGGTTTTCACTGAGGATGGCTTTGGAGCAGATGAGGAACAGCGCCGACGCCGTTTCGCTGATGATCAGCACCAGCGTAACCAGATACAGATTCTGCGCGAAGGTCAGCAGGATCAGGCCGATGCCGCTGGAGAGCATGGTCAGGATCAGCAACTGGCGTTTGTCGAGCCGATCGATGATGTAGCCGCCGTACAGCGACAACAATGTGGCGCTGAACACCGCAATGCCCAGCAGCAGACCGACGTCCTGCGGGTTGAGGCCGAGCTTGTTGCTGAGGAACAGCGTCAGCAGTGGGCTGATCAGGGCACGACTGATGACGACGCTCAGCGAACTGATCATCAACCGGCGGATGAGGCGGGAGTAGGTGGCCACGAAGGGTCAATGTCCTTATTTCAAATACTTGGCAGGCGTGCGTCATCCTCACCGGGCGGCCATCACCGGTCAAGCCGCCACAACACCATTCCCTGTAGGAGTGAGCCTGCTCGCGATAGCGTCTGCACATTCAACACTTCATTGGCAGATCTACCGCTATCGCGAGCAGGCTCACTCCTACAGGGGATTTGTGTTGTCTTCAGGAAAGGCGCAGGCGCATGGCGCAGCGCCGCTCTGGGGGAAATCCGCAGGCGATTTCGGCTTGCAGCGCATCGCGCAAATGGCGATCAGCTTGCGCAAGCGCCAACTCGACAAACCCCAACCGCTGATAAAACGGCGCATTCCATGGCAGATCGCGAAAGGTGGTCAGCGTCACTGAGTTCAACTGCATCGCGCGCGCTTGTTCGATGACTGCCGCAACCAGTGCGCGACCCATACCTTGTCCTTGAAAAGCCTGACTGACGGAGAGCTCCTCAATGTGCAGGTGCTGATCGATGTCGACAGCACGAACAAATCCAGTCAGTTGCCCATCGCTATTTTCAGCAACCCAGACGTACGCCTGTTCGATGGCCTGCCGATGTCGGGCAGCATCGGGCACCTCGGCATCTGCCAGCCACGCCAGTGGCGGATCAAGACGAAACAATTGCGCAGCCGAGCGTTCGATCACAGGGAGGGCCGCCGCGTCAGCAAGGCTGGCGCGGCGTACGTCGAAAGTCATGTTGAGGTGCATCCTGCCGGTCAAGAGCCCGACAGGTTACGGTTTCAGCCACAGCAATACATAGTCGTTTTTGTCGAAACGCCCACTCAACACCGGTTGCGCGCTTTCCAGCGGCGTGCCCTTGAGGGAGGGCAGATCACTGCGATCCATCATCAGCCACGCCGGACCTTTGAGCACCTCCAGTTGCTGGATCGAGTCGCTGAACTGCGGCTGCAGGTCCTGCGAGAGATTGACCATGAACTTGATCGCCTTCGCGTCCTTGCCCATACCGTGCAGCACCAGCGGCGCCGGGTTTTGCTGAACCTGAGCGAACACCGCGCGACTGAACGTCTGGGTGTCGTACAAACGCCGTTCCACCGGTTCGAACACCGCCGCGTACACCGTCCACAGCGCCAACACGGCACACAGCGCCAACAGTTCAGCGCGCCAACGCGGGACCAATAATCGCGACAACGCCAACAGCTGCAGCACGCCCAACGCGATCAAAACAATGGAAACCTCCCCCAATTGCTCGGGAAAGCGCCGTCGGGCGATCAGCAAAACCACCAGCAGCAAGCCCGGTGTGACCAGCCACAAGCCCATGATCAAGCCGCGCAACCAGCGGAACACCCGCCCATGCGCCACCTGAAACGGATACGCCGCAATGATCGCCGCCATGGGCAGCATCGGCAGCAGATACCGGGCCTTCTTCGCCTGGGGAATCGACAGCCCGACCATCACAATCAACCCCGCCGCCGCGCAGTACTGCACCAGACGCAGCGCCGGGCCACGCTGTTGCGGTCTGCTCAGCCAGGCTGCCGCCAATACCAGCAATGCCAATGGATAGGCCAACGCATAGTTACCGAAGGAACTGGTGAAGTAATACAGCGAACCGCTGACGCCTTCGCTGCCGTCCATGCGTCCCATGAACTGCATGCGGATCACGTCCTGCAGGAACACCGGGCCACCGCTGACCTGCGCCAGCCATAACAACAACCCGACACACGCGGCCAGCAACAGCGAAGCCAACACACCGAACACCAGCAAGCGCGACCATTCACGGTTGAGCAGGTAATAACTGCAGAGCATGCCGGTCGGCACCACCAGACCAATCGGCCCGCGTATGCCGAAACCGAGCAGCAGCAATACGAAGATCAACGGCCAACGACGCCCGCCGCCAAAATGATCATGGGCATAGCCCAGATAAAACACTGCGAACGCCGCACCCGCGAGCATCAAGTCCTGCGACACCGCGCGCACTTCAGTGACAAAACCACTGGTGAGCATCAGCAAGGCAATACTGATCAACGCCCAGCGCCGTGAGTACGGTGCCAGCAGGCGATACATCAACGTCACGATCAACGCGCCCGCCATTGCGCTCGGCGCCCACGCGGTCAACGCATTCACCGCGCCAAACGGCAACGACAACAGCCAGATGAACAGCGTCGAAACCGCTGAGTAATCCGCGTAAGGCTGACCATAGGTGGTCGGAAACACCGTCGGCCCATGGCGCAGCATTTCCTGCGCGAACAACACAAACCGCGAATCGAAACCGATCGGGGCCTGCCCGTGGACCCCGGCCATGAACAATAAAAACGCCAGCAGCCCTGCGATCAGGGACTGCTGGCGGATTTCAGGCGATAACGTGATCAAGCGACGTCGGACGCGTGTGGCCACTGTTGCAGCGGGATCGGCAACTTGCGCGATTCGCCACGGCCCATCGGGAAGTAATGGAAACCGTTGCGCGCCAGACGCTCGGCGTCGTACAGGTTACGGCCATCGAAAATCACCGGGGTGTTGAGACGCTGTTTGATCAGGTCGAAATCCGGTGCCTTGAACTGCTGCCACTCGGTGCAGATGATCAGCGCATCGGCGCCGGGCAGTACCGATTCCGGGGTGCCCATCAGCATCAGTTTCGATTCGTCCGGGTAGAGGTTCTGGGTTTCCTGCATGGCTTCGGGGTCGAACGCGCGCACGCTGGCACCGGCCGCCCACAACTCCTCCAGCAACACCCGGCTCGGCGCATCGCGCATGTCATCGGTGTTGGGTTTGAACGCCAGGCCCCAGAGGGCGAAAGTCTTGCCGCGCAAATCACCTTTGTAGAAGGCGTTGATACGCTCGAACAACTTGTGTTTCTGCCGCTGGTTGATCGCCTCGACGGCTTGCAGCAAGTCGCTGGAGCAGTGCGCTTCTTCGGCACTGTGGATCAACGCGCGCATGTCTTTGGGGAAGCACGAACCGCCATAACCGCAGCCCGGGTAGATGAAGTGGTAGCCGATACGTGTGTCGGCACCGATGCCCTGGCGTACCGATTCGATGTCGGCGCCCAGGTGTTCGGCGAGTTCGGCGATCTGGTTGATGAAACTGATCTTGGTCGCCAGCATGCAGTTGGCGGCGTATTTGGTCAGCTCGGCGCTGCGCAGGTCCATGAACATGATGCGGTCGTGGTTGCGGTTGAACGGCGAGTACAGATCACGCATCACGTCGCGCACTTCATCGCCTTCGCAACCGATAACGATACGGTCCGGACGGCGGCAGTCGGCAACCGCCGAGCCTTCCTTGAGAAATTCCGGGTTGGAGACGATATCGAATTGCAGCAGGCGGCCGACCTTGATCAAGGCTTTTTCGATGTGCGTGCGCAGGGTATCGCCAGTGCCCACCGGCACCGTGGATTTCTCGACGATGATCAACGGCTGCTCACGATGGCGGGCAATGGCATCGCCGACCGAAAGCACATAGCGCAGATCTGCCGAACCGTCCTCACGCGACGGCGTACCCACGGCAATAAACGCAACCCGACCGTGCTGCACGGCGAGTTGTTCATCGGTGGTGAATTGCAGCCGTTTCGAATCCAGACCTTCACGAACGAGGCTGGCCAGCCCCGGTTCGAAGATGCTGACATGACCCTGGCGCAACAGGTCGACCTTCTTCTGGTCGACGTCCATGCACACGACATCGTGGCCGACTTCGGCCAACACAGCCGCCTGCACCAGACCGACGTAACCGCTGCCAAATACTGTGATTTTCATGGAGCACTCCTGAATTCGGGCGCACGAGCCGGACGAGTGTTGATGGTGATGACCCCGAGCATGACCAGCGCCACGCCGAGTGATTTAGTGAAACTGAAGGATTCGTTGAACAGCGGCAGACTCGCCGCCAACAGATAAACCAGCGCATAACTGATGCTCAGCAGCGAATAAGCCCGGCCCAGCGGCAGATCGCGCAGGGCGGCGAGCCAGCAGAGCATCGACAGCGCGTAGGCAAAAATCGCCGCGATGACCACGGCCAGCGCACGCCAATCGAGGCTGTCGATGTGCAGCCATTGTTCCGGTGCGGGCAGGCGAGTCATGCTCCAGCGCATGCCCAGTTGCGCAGCGCTGACGAGAAACACGCTGCCCAGTGCGAAGGTGATGCCACGACGTTGGTTCATGACTGTTGCCCCAGCAACACCACGCCGCCGATCACCAACGCCACGCCGAGCCAATGCTGGCGGTCGATGGGTTCACGAAAGACGAAGCGCGCGATCAGGGTGATTAGCACAAAATTGAGACTGAGCATCGGGTAGGCGACGCCGACTTCCAGACGCTGCAACACCAGCAGCCAGACCAACAGGCCTGAGCCGAGGGCGAGCAGGGCCAGCCACAACCACGGCGAGCGCAGTTTGTCGGCCCAAGTCGACTCGACGCCACGCCAGCTCTCCACGGCGTATTTCTGCGCCACTTGGCCCAGACAAGTCAGCAGGCACGCAGCCAACAGCAGCAACAGGCTCATGACGCCTCCTTGGGCAGAATCATGATCACCAGGTTGCCCTGTTCGTAACGGATGCCGTCCTTGGGCAACTTGTCGATTTCGTCCAGTTCGTCCTGCCCCTTGACGCGCATCACCACGCCGACCGAGCCGCTGCGGCGCGCCTCGCGCATCCACCGTTGCACGTCTTTGCTGTCGACCCGCTGTTGAATGCCGTCAGGATAGGCAAGGCCATATTTCAATTCGCCTATCGTGTTGTACAACGCCACTTGCGGACGTTTCAGGCGCCAGGCCAGTGCCGAAGCAGCACCCAGATCGTTGCTCAGCAGGTGTTCGGTCTGCGCCAGTTCGGTGACGTGATGCTTGATGAACTGATCCGGCGTCTTGTTGGCGATCACCGATTTCGGCAGCGCTGCCGGCAACACCGCGATCAGCAACAGGCTGCCGAGTGCCGGCGCCGCCCAGCATTGCAGCGGCAGGAAGGCTTGCAGCAGGTTGGCGATGATCCAGGCAATCAACGCGATGAACACCAGCACCATGCTGTGCAGTTCGTGGTCGTAGACCGGTTTGGTCAGTTGCAGGTACACCAGCGCGATCAGCGTGACGACGCCCAGCAACAGATTGAGCAGACCATTGATGCTCAGCGCGCGACCTTGCTCAAGACGCAAGCGGTCGGCCAGCGCATTGCCCAGCAGCAACGCCATCGGCAGCAGGCACGGCAGGATGTAGGTCGGCAGTTTGCCGTTGGCCAGGCTGAAAAAACCCAGCGGCATCAGCAGCCACAACAACACAAACACGACTTTTGGCTGAACGCGGGTTTGCCATGCCTGCTTGAATGCCGTCGGCAGCAACCCGACCCACGGCAGACTGAACGCCACCAGCAGCGGCAGATAGAACCACCACGGCGCATCGTGTTGCGCGTCATCACCGGCAAAGCGACGAATGTGCTCGTGCCAGAAGAAGAACCGCCAGTAGTCCGGTTCCTGTGCGTGCACCGACAGCACCCACGGCAGACTGACGATGATCGCCACGGCGATCGCCACCGGGCCAAACATCAGCAGTTCACGCCAGCGTTTTTGCCAGAGCATCCACGGCAAGGCGATCAACACCGGCAGCAGCCAGGCGAGAAAACCCTTGGTCATGAAACCCATGCCGCAGGCCAGACCCATTACCGCCCAGGCTGCCATGCGCTTGCCGCCGGTTTGACTGTCGAGGGCAAACCACAGCGCCACCAGACTGAGGTTGACCCAGAAAGTGAATTGCGGATCGAGGTTGGCGTAACCGGCCTGGCCGGCGACCACGGTAAAACTCATGTAGAGCAGGGCGCAGACGAAGCTTTTGCGCGGCTCGTTCCACAAGCGTCGCGCGACCAGATAGCACAGCAGCACGCTCAAGCCAGTGCTCAGCGCCGAAGCAAAGCGCACGCCGAACAGGTTCTGCCCAAACAACTCCTGACCCAGCGCGATCATCCAGTAACCGGCAATCGGCTTCTCGAAATAACGCAGGCTCATGAAGTGCGGCGATACCCAGTTGCCACTGAGCAGCATGTCCTGGCTGATCTGTGCGTAACGGGTTTCGTCGGGAATCCACAAGCCGTGCGTGCCCAGCGGCAGCAGATAGGCCAGCAGGCAAATACCCAGTAACAGCAGTGGCAGCGTCCAGCGTTTAGTCATGCGCCTTGCACTCCCAGCCAGCCTTCACGGCCGTCGAGGGCGCCGCGTTGCACGCGACCCACGGGCAAGGTATTGAAAAACTCGGGCAACAAATCGCCCAGCGGTTTGAAATCGATACCTCGCTGGCGTGCATCGGCCAGCAATTGACGAAAATCCTCAGCCATCAGAATCCCTTCTACTTCGGCGTGAATGGTGTAGACGTTGAGCTGTTGCGGGCGGAAGTGATCAAGGATGAAACCGTTGAAATCCCGCGCCGCGACGATGGGGCCAACGACTTCATCGAAGGTCGGCAGGTCCACCGGGATCTGCGGCGTCCCCGGGGTGCCATCGGCCAGCAGCGGACGAAACAGGCGGTTGCCTCGGCAATCGCTGTTGTAGCGAAAGCCGAAGGCTTGCTTGGCCTCGATCACACGCTCGTCGGCACGCCAACCGGCAGCGGCGGAACACTCGACTTTTTCGCCGAGAATGTCGCTCAAGGTGTCGACGCCCTGACGGATCTGCTCGATCAGTTGCGCGTTGCTCCAGCGCCCGGCGTTGGCCTGCCAGCCATGGTGATCCCAGGCATGCAAACCCACTTCATGACCGGCATCGCGGGCCTGACGCATCAGGTGCCCGAGATCACGGCCAATCGGCTTGCCCGGCCACGCCGTGCCGGCCAGCAGAATGTCCCAGCCATACAGGCCGACCGCGTTGGAGCGGAGCATTTTCCAGAGGAACTGCGGGCGGATCAGGCGCCACAGATGCCGGCCCATGTTGTCGGGGCCGACACTGAAGAAGAACGTTGCCTTGATCTGCGCCTCGTCGAGCATTTCGAGCAGCCGCGGCACCCCTTCACGGGTGCCGCGATAGGTATCGACGTCGATACGAAGGCCTGCCTGCATTAGCGCTTGTCCGCTTGTTCGAGCATGGCTTCACGCAAGAAGAAGTCGAGCGTGTTGCCAATGGTCTCGCGCATTTCCACGGTCGGCGTCCAATCGAGCAGACGCTTGGCGTTGGCAATGCTTGGTTTGCGGTGCTCGACGTCCTGGTAACCGGCGCCGTAGAACGCCTTGCTTTCCACGTCGCGGAAACCGGCGAACGGCGGGAAGTTGTCACGCAGCGGATGCGCTTCGAACTGACGCAGCAGCTCCTCACCCAACTGGCGAATGCTGGCTTCGTTGTCCGGGTTACCGATGTTGATGATCTGGCCGTTGCAGACGTCGTTGTCGTTATCGATGATCCGCGCCAGTGCCTCGACGCCGTCAGCGATGTCAGTGAAGCAGCGCTTCTGCTCGCCTCCGTCGAACAGGCGAATCGGCGTGCCTTCCACCAGATTGAGGATCAACTGCGTAATGGCGCGGGAGCTGCCGATACGGGCCGAGTCCAGACGATCAAGGCGCGGGCCCATCCAGTTGAACGGGCGGAACAGGGTGAAATTCAGCCCCTTGGCGCCGTAGGCCCAGATCACCCGGTCGAGCAGTTGTTTGGACACCGAGTAGATCCAGCGCTGCTTGTTGATCGGGCCGACCACCAGGTTGGAAGTGTCCTCATCGAAGTGTTTGTCCTGGCACATGCCATAGACTTCCGAGGTCGACGGGAAGATCACGCGCTTGTTGTACTTGACGCAGTAGCGCACCAGTTTCAGGTTTTCTTCGAAGTCGAGTTCGAACACACGCAGCGGGTTGCGGGTGTATTCGATCGGCGTGGCGATGGCCACCAGCGGCAGGACCACGTCGCACTTCTTGATGTGGTACTCGATCCACTCGGAGTGAATGCTGATGTCGCCTTCGACGTAGTGGAAGTGCGGATGGCTGCGCAGACGGTCGATGGCGTCGGAACCGATGTCCAGGCCATAGACTTCATAGCGATCATCACGCAGCAGGCGCTCGGACAAGTGATTGCCGATAAAGCCGTTAACGCCAAGGATCAGCACGCGGGTGCGACGTGGCGCACGACCGGATTCAGCGCCGCGCAGCAGCGAGCCGTCGACCAGGCCCAGTTCGTTGGCCAGTTGCGGGCCGCTGAGGAACAGGCCGTTGTCGTTGCGTTGGCCGGAGAGGATCACCAGCGAGTCTTCGCCGCAGGCAATGCGCAGCGGGTCGACGCTGATCACCCGGCCCGGTGCCTGGCCGTCATTGCCTTTGACGACTTCGGCGCTCCAGACGATGAGTTTGTGCTCGCCGACCGCGCAGAACGCGCCCGGATACGGTTGGGTCACCGCACGCACCAGGTTGAACAGTTGCTCGGCCGGTTGCGCCCAGACCAGTTTGCCGTCCGCGGCGGTGCGACGCCCGAATACGGTGGCTTTCGATTCGTCCTGCGGGGTTTCGGAAATCTTGCCTTGCAGCATGGCTGGCAAGGTATCGCGCAACAGATCAGCGGCGGCGGTGCGCAGCTTGCCGTGCAGGCTCAGCGCGGTGTCGCTGCGTTCGATGGCGACACGCTGCTGGGCAACGATGGCCCCGGCATCCGCACGCTTGACCATGCGGTGCAGGGTCACGCCGGTTTCGGTCTCGCCGTTGACCAGCACCCAGTTCGCCGGGGCACGACCGCGGTAGCTCGGCAACAGCGAGCCGTGCAGGTTGAACGCGCCTTTCTTGGCCACGGCCAGCAACGACTCGCTGAGCAGGTTGCGATAGTAGAAGGAGAAAATGTACTCAGGCGCGAGCTTGGCAATGCGCTCGATCCACAACGGATGGTTGACGTCTTCCGGCGCGTGTACCGGGATGCCTTTGCTAGCGCACAGTTGCGCGACCGATCCGTAAAACGCGTTTTCTTTCGGGTCATCGGCGTGAGTGAACACCGCCGCGATGTCATAGCCGCTGTCGAGCAGGGCTTGAATGCCGGCGCAGCCAATATCGTGGTAAGCGAAGACAACAGTTTTTGCACTCATGAGTGAACCTGACCGGTAGTAGAAGTAGTAGTGGAGAGACCATCAACGGTGACTGCAGGCGCCGGTTCGGCGGCGTGGCTGCGCAAGACTTTTTCAATGAAGAAACGCGGGCGGGCGCGCACGTCGCTGTACATGCGGCCCAGGTATTCGCCGAGCAGACCCATGCCGATGAACTGGCCGCCGGTGAACACAAAGAGCACGGCGAACAGCACGAACATGCCGTCACCGGCCCAGCCGGAACCGAACGCCAGGCGCATGACGATCAGCGCGAAAGCAAACAGCAGACCCAAACCGGCCATGGTGAAACCGACAATGCTCAGCAGGCGCAACGGCGTAGTGGTCATGCAGGTGATCAGGTCGAACATCAGGTTGATCAAACGCATCGGGCTGTACTTTGAATCGCCGTGTTCACGCTCGGCGTGGGCGACGACGATTTCCGTGGTGTGGCGGGCGAAGCTGTTGGCCAGAATCGGGATGAAGGTGCTGCGTTCCCGGCAGGCGAGCATCGCGTCGATGATCGTGCGGCGGTAAGCGCGGAGCATGCAGCCATAGTCGCTCATGGCGACGCCGGTAGAGCGCTGCACCGCAAGGTTGATCAGCTTCGACGGATAGCGGCGCAGGGCCGAATCCTGACGATTGCCGCGCACGGTGCCGACCACGTCGTAACCCTTTTCCGCTTCGGCAACCAGGCGCGGGATTTCTTCCGGCGGATTCTGCAGGTCAGCGTCGAGGGTGATGACGACATCGCCTTTGCACTGTTCGAAACCGGCCATGATTGCCGCGTGTTGGCCATAGTTACGGTTGAGGATGACCGCCACGAAAGGGCTGTCTTCACGGCTCGCCGCTTCTTCAAGCAAGTTGGCGGAGTCGTCGCGGCTGCCGTCGTCGACGAGGACGATTTCATAGTCGTGACGCAGCATGCGGCAGGCCGCTTCGGTACGGCGCAGCAGTTCCGGCAGGCTGTCCTGTTCGTTGTAGACCGGGATGACGATCGACACACAGCGGATCGGATAAGGTTTCACAGGCGTTTGTCCATAAGAGTGGCGATGGCGCCGACCACGCGATCAAGGTCTTGATCGCTCATGTCGGGGAACAACGGAATCGAGCACAGCCGCGCCGAGTTCCATTCGGTGTTGGGCAGGTACAGGTCGGGGTCACGCTGGCGATACCAGGTGTGCAGGTGGGTGGCGATGAAATGGATACCGGTACCGATGCCCTGGTCCTGCAAGCCTTTCATGAAGGCTTCGCGGTCCATGCCGCAGCGCTCGCTGTCGATGCGCAGGATGAACAGGTGCCAGGCGTGGGTCTGGGCGTAGGCCGGTACGGCCAGCGGCTGCACCGGCAGGCCTTCGAGTTTTTGCCGGTAGGCGGCGGCCAGTTCGGTGCGACGCGCATTGATTGCGTCCAGACGCTCCAGTTGCACCAGCGCGATTGCGGCGTTGATGTCGGCAAGGTTGTATTTGAACCCCGGCTCCATCACTTGCGCCTGCGGCTTGCGGCCACCGGTCAGGCGATCGTAGGCGTCAACGCCCAGACCGTGGAATTTGAGCATACGCACGCGGCTGGCGAGGGCTTCGTCGTCGGTGACGAACATCGCGCCTTCGGCACAGGTCATGTTCTTGATCGCGTGGAAGGAGAAAATTGCCGTGCCCTGCGAGCCGACGTGGCGCCCCTTGTAACGGGTGCCGGCAGCGTGGGCGGCGTCTTCGATGACGGCGATGCCGTGTTTGTCGGCCAGCGCGTACAGCGGATCAAGATCAAACGCGGCGCCGGCGTAATGCACCGGAATGATTGCTTTGGTGCGCGGGGTGATGGCGGCTTCGATGCGTGCGGCATCGGTCATCAAGGTGTCGCGATCGACATCGACGAACACCGGGGTAGCGCCGAGCAGCGAGATCATGTTGGCGGTCGACACCCAGGTCTGCGATGGGGTGATGACTTCGTCACCCGGGCCAATGCCCAAAGCCAACAAGGTGATGTGCATGCCGCCGGTGGCGGACGAAAGTGCCACCGCGTGACGGCAGCCAACGTACTGTGCGAATTGTTCTTCGAGTGCCTGATTTTTCGGTCCGGTGGTGATCCAGCCGGAACGCAAGACTTGTTCTACGGCTGCAATTTCTTCATCGCCGATACTCGGACGAGAAAAGGGGAGAAACGCCTGACTCATGAACACCTCATCACAAACAATCAGAAGAAAACCAACTCATCAAACAGGATCCAATCTCAGCGTAGACGCAAAAAACACCTTTGCATCAATAAGTTGCTGATACGACTTACCGTCGGGGTTCGGTTGACTTTTGTGGCTTCGCGCGGCAGTTTGGACGGCGCCGGCACGGGATCTGTTGGAATTAAGGTTATGCCCGTTTTTGTGAAAGGAACATGAAAAACCGGTCGGCGAATCGTTTATCTGAACCCCATACAGCCACTGTTCAGACTTCTACCGCTTATCGTCATTTTTAGTAGAAAAGTCCTACAGAAGTATTCCCCTTATACTGGGAATGTTGCAGTTATTAGTTGGTGTGTTGAATTGTTTTTACTCAAGGCCTTTACGTTTGACTGACTTGTCCGTTGTACCGCTGCAAACCCGCCAAACCAATCCGATGACCCTGTATCTGGCGCGCCTGGCTCCTTCCAGCCAGCTGACCATGCGCTATGTTTTGCAGGATGCGGCCGACCGTCTCGGTTTTGAAGACATGAATGTCGAGGATATTCCCTGGCACGCATTACAACCTGAAGATGTCGTCGCCCTGGTCGCTGCTTTGCGCGAAGACAACTATGCGCCGAACACTTCTTCGCTTTATGTAAATGCCGTGCGCGGGGTAATGAATGAAGCCTGGCGGATGAGCCTGATCTCTCAGGATCATCTGTTGAAGATGCGTTCGGTCAAAGCCATTGCCGGTACGCGGTTGTCGCAGGGGCGCAACTTGAAGCGCACTTTGATCCATGAATTGATGGAAGTCTGCGCTGCCGATCCGCGCCCGCAGGGGCTGCGCGACGCAGCGGTGATTGCGTTGTTGTACGGCACCGGTATGCGTAAATCCGAATCGGTGGACCTTGACTTGAATCAGGTCGATTTCACTGAGCGCAGCCTGACCGTCACCGGCAAGGGCAATAAACAATTGATCAAGTACGCGCCGGCCTGGGCGTTCGCCAAACTCGATGCGTGGCTGGAGCTGCGTCGCTCGCAACTCAAGGAAGGCGAGAGCGACGATGGCTTTCTGTTCAATCGCATCCGTCGCGGCAGCCATATCACCCGCGAGCGCATCACCAAACATGCGATCTATTACATTGCCCGTCAGCGTGGCACGCAGGTCGGGGTGAAGATCATGCCGCACGACTTCCGCCGCTCGTTTATCACGCGGGTCATCGAGGAACATGATCTGTCGATCGCGCAGAAGCTCGCGCACCACAGCAACATCCAGACCACCGCCAACTACGATGTGCGCGATGACAACGAGCGGCGGCGGGCGGTGGATCGCTTCGACCTGTGATCAGGAAACCGCGAAGACGTGAGCCGCACCGAGCACCGATAGCTGCACGTCGCTTCCGGGCGGTGGCGCGTGCATGCCGGAACTGCGTACCAGCAGCGAACGGCCGAGATCCTGACTGACCGGCGAGCGCAGTTCGACGGTGAGGGTGCAGGTGTTGCCGGCGAAGTCGCGTTCGGTGACCACGGCAGGACAGCCGTGATTACCGGCCACTGCGCCGGACAACTGCAACTGCTCGGGCCTGAGCATGATCTGCGCGTTGCCGCTAAAACCGTTGCTGTTCACCGGCACCTGGCCGAGATCGCAGTGAGCCAGACCGGATTCGATCCGCGCCGGCATGACCACGGCTTCACCGAGAAAGTGCGCGGTCTGCTCATCGTCGGGATAACGGTAGAGGTCCATCGGATGCCCGGACTGCACCAGCCGTCCGCCGCGCATCACTGCCAACTGATCGGCAAAGGACAACGCTTCGCCCTGATCATGGGTGACCAGAATCGTCGTGACGCCAGCGTCCTCCAGCAGGCGCGCAACCATTTTGCGCATCGCACTGCGCAGGCCGGTGTCGAGGGCGGAGAAGGGCTCATCGAGCAGCATCAGTCGCGGTTGTTGCGCCAATGCCCGAGCGAGGGAAACCCGTTGCTGCTGGCCGCCGGACAATTCATGTGGCCAACGGTTGGCCATGTTGGCGTCCAGCGAGACGCTGTCCATCAATGCCTTGATCCGTTCCTCTCTGGCGGTGCCGGTCAGCGCCAGTCCGAAACCGATGTTGGCGGCGACGGTCATGTGCGGAAACAGCGCGCCGTCCTGCGGCACATAGCCGATCTGCCGTTGATAAGCCGGCACGGCGTGGGTGCTGTCGACCAGCACCTGACCGTTGAGTGTGAGGCTACCGGCGTCGGGGAATTCGAAACCGGCAATCATCCGCAACAGTGTGGTTTTACCTGAGCCGGACGGGCCGACAATCACCGTGCGACTGCCGGTCGGTACGGACAGGCAGATGTCATCCAGCGCTTTCTGCGCGCCAAAGGACTTGTTCAGGGAAATCAGTTCGAGTGCGTTCATCGGCCAGCGGTGCGCCTGGATTGGTGATAGAGGAGGGCCGTCAGCGGCAGCGAAAGCAGCACCATCAACAGCGCGTAAGGCGCCGCAGCGGCGTAATCGATTTCGCTGGTCATGGCCCAGAAACCGGTGGCCAAGGTGCGCGTGCCGTTAGGCGCGAGCAGCAAGGTCGCGGTCAATTCATTGGTGATCGCCAGAAACACCAGTGCGGCGCCAGCGGCAGCACCCGGCGCGGCAAGACGCAGGGTGATCAGCCATAAGGCACGCAGCGGCGAACGGCCGAGGCTTTGCGCAATGTTTTCCAGCTCAACCGGCGCCTGGGCGAACCCGGCGCGCAGGCTGACCAGCGCACGCGGCAGGAACATCAGCAGGTAGGCGAGCAGTACGGTGAGGGTGGTCTGGTAGATCGGTCGGGCGAAATGGATGGTCACGGTGACCAACGCGAGTGCCACAACAATCCCCGGCAGTGAACTGGTGATGTAGTTGCAGCCCTCGAGCAGGCGCTGCAATTTGCCCGGTGCGCGGATCGACAGCCAGGCAATCGGTATCGCCGCCAGACTGGTCAACAGCGCACCGGCGACACCGAATGACAGGGTTTGCAGCAGCGCCGGCAACAATTCGCCGCCGCCCCAGACCTCAACGCCTCCGGCAATCAGCCAGCGACCCAGCGTCAGTAAGGGCACGCCGAGGGCGAGCAGACAGGTCAGCCCTTGCAGCCCCAACCCGAGCATGACGGTGCCGCGACTCAGTAACACGGTGCGCTGTTCGCGCGCGCTGCCGGAACCCACGCGGGCATAGCGCGCCTTGCCCCGGGCGGCGGATTCGACGGTGAGCATGGCCAGACAACACAACGCCAGAACGCCCGCCAGCATGTTCGCTGCCGGGCCGTTGAAGGTCGATTTGAACTGGTCGAAAATCGCCGTGGTGAACGTGTCGAAGCGAATCATCGCGTACAGGCCGTACTCGGCCAGCAGGTGCAAGCCGACCAGCAACGCACCGCCACAGATCGCCAGACGCAGTTGCGGCAACACCACCCGGAAAAACACCGCCCAGGGCTTGAGGCCCAAGGATTCGGCAACGTCCTCAATCGCCGGGTCGAGGCGACGCAACGTCGCCGCCACCGGCAGATAAAGGAACGGAAAATAAGCGATCACCGACACCAGCACGCCCGCCGGCAATCCGTGAATCGAAGGAATCAGACTGACCCACGCATAGCTGTGAACGAACGCGGGCACTGCCAGCGGCGCCACGGCCAGCAATGACCACAGGCGTCGACCGGGCAGGTTGGTGCGCTCGGTCAGCCAGGCCAGTGCGGTGCCAAGCAAGATGCACAGCGGCAGCGTGATCAACACCAGCAGCACGGTGTTGATCAGCAGTTCCGCCACCCGTGGGCGAAACACCAACGCTTCGATGGTCGCCCAACCGGTGGCCCACGACACACCGAGCACAAACGCGATCGGCAGCAACGACAACAGTGAAACACCGACGGCCAGTGCAACCACCCAAGAACCACCGCGCCCGGTCAGGGCGCGGGGTTTTAACCTTAGGGTGGCGGAGGAGGCCGCAGCGACCTGCGCAGGAAGGGTTTCGGGGAGCACTTACAGGATTCCCGCCTGGGTCATCAGCTCGACGGCTTTTTTGCTGTCGAGTTTGGACGCATCGACTTTGGGTGCGTCGAGATCTTTCAGCGGCGTCAGTTTCGGGTTGGACGGTGCGTCTTTGCCGACCGCGTACTCAAACGAGGTGCCGCTGTGCAGAATCTCCTGGCCTTCTTTGCCGGTGATGTATTTGACGAACTTCTGCGCCTCTTCCTGGTGTTTGCTGGAGGCCAGCACGCCAGCGCCGGAGGTACTGACAAACGCGCCCGGGTCCTGATGTTTGAAGTAATAAAGCTGGGTGTTCTTGCTGTTTTCGCCGGTCTTGGACTGATCGACGAAGCTGTAATAGTGATAGATCACGCCGCTGTCGATCTGCCCGGCGTTCACCGCTTTGAGCACGGCGCTGTTGCCGCGATACACGGTGGCGTTGGTTTTCATGCCTTTGAGCCAGTCGAGCGTGGCGGCTTCGCCTTTCTGCTCGAGCACGGCGGCGACGATGGCCTGGAAGTCGGCACCGGCCGGCGAGGCAGCCCAACGGCCTTTCCACTCCGGTTTGGCCAGATCGAGCAGGGATTTCGGCAGGTCTTTTTCCGCCAGTTTCGCCGGGTTGTAGACGAACACCGTTGAACGCGCGGCGATGCCGATCCATTGGCCGTGGGCAGGGCGGTACGCCGCATCCACTTGTTCCAGCGTGGTGGGGGTTATCGGGGCGAACAGCTTGGCGTTGTCGACCAGCACCATCGCCGGGGAGTTTTCAGTGAGGAACACGTCTGCCGGCGAGGCCGCGCCTTCCTGCACGATCTGGTTGCCCATTTCGGTGTCGTCGCCATTGCGAATCGTCACCGGAATGCCCGTCTCTTCGGTGAACCCGGCGACCCAGGCCTTGGTCAGGCTTTCGTGTTGGGCGTTGTAAACCAGCAAGCCAACACCGTCAGCCGCGAAGGCGTGGCCGGCACTGAGCAGGGCGGTGACCAACAATGCACGTTTCAGAAAGGACGGGACCTTTGAATTCATAACGGTGACGCTCCTGATTTTTTAGACGTTATGGGCAGGCATTCGCGGGCAGACTTCAATGCGAATGATTTGCAGATATTCAGCCGCAGGCAATGTAGAGAGGCAAATGAGAAAAAAACGTCAAACAAACCGTTAATACATGTCATTGCCATTCAGATTAGCAGCGACTCGGTGACGCGCGGTTGCCGTGCGTCATTCCGCGTCAGGTGTTCAAGAGGGATTGGGCAGGTAGGCGACGCTCTGGTCGGCGCGGCCATGGAACACTTGTTCGCCGCGGGTTGGCGTGGTGGTGATGATCCGGTGGTCTGCGCTCAGATAATCCAGCGGCAGCGAATCGCCATTTCGGTATTGCGCGACGATGATGGTGCGTTGCGCATCCCAATGCTGACCGCTAGTGCGCTCCAGCCAGGCGAACAACGCAGCGCTGGTGCCGGCACGGGGAAAATCAGCGGTTTCTGCCACGTAGTAGAAGGGCGCGCCGCCGGTTTGCAGGTACATCGGCACTTTGTTGTCGACCTCGATCATGACCATGCGCCACTGATTCAGCGGTGCCTGTTGGCTGGCCTGCTCGCGCACGGTTGCGCCGAAGCGGATCACGCCGCCAGCGCTGTTGGTCCACGGATACAGCACGCCGAGCACACCGGCCATCATGACTGTGGCGACCGCAAAACCAATTTTCAATCCTCGTCCTTCGGGGTTGCGTGTCGCCATGCGTCGGGTGATCCACCACGCACCGAGCAGTTGCGCGAATGGCACCAGTGGCAACACGTAATAGCTGCGTCGACTACCGCTGGCAGTGAAAAACAGCAGCAACAGGCCAAGGCCTTGAATCAACCAGCGGGTGTTCGGCTCGATGTTTCGCCAGTTTCTCTGCGCCATCCACAGGGCGATGATCCAGCACGGCGCCCAGGGCAGGGTGTAGACCGGCAGGTACAACAAATACGTGTAAATCGGCCCGATGTTGTCGAACGGCTGGAAAAACCGCACGACGTTTTCCCGCAACACCAGTTCCAGACCGCTTTGCCGATAGTCGGGGGATCCGTAAATATGCGAGAGCAGGAACGGCAACCCATAGAACGCGCCTGCGATCAGCAGCGCGGCGCACAGGCGCAGGTTGAGATGGCGTTTCCAGCGCCCGCCATGCAAAAGATGCGGCAGCAGGACCAGCCCCGGCAGAATGAAACCAATCAAGCCTTTGAACAATGACGTCAACGACAGCAGGCCGAAAAACACCACGTAGCGCCAGAGCCGGGTGTCATCCGGCCCGCGCCAATACCACCACACCGCCGCCAGGACCCCGCAGACCGTGAGAATGTCGGCAGTGGCGACCCTTGCCCAGAAGACAAAATAGAACGTCGTCGCCAACATCCATCCGGCAATCAGCCCGGTGCCCTTGCGAAACAATTGCTCGCCCAGCAGGTACACCAGCCAGACGCTGAACCACGCCGAAATGACCGACGACAAGCGCAATGACCAAGGCCCCAGGCCTCCGGTCAGCCAGGAAGTCGCGGTGATCAGCCAGTACGACAGCAACGGCTTGTCGTAGTACGGATCGCCCTTGAGATACGGATCGAAGTAGTCACCGCTTTGCAGCATCTGCAGGGCGATATTGGCCCAGCGGGTTTCCGCGCCCCAGAGTTCGCGACTGCCCAACCCGAGCAGCAGCATCAGGGCGGTCGCCGCCAGCAGAATCCATAACGCCCTGCGTTCTGTGACCGTTGAGGTCATGGCTGGCGCTTGGCGAAGATGTAGATCTGCAGATTGCCGCGCTGGTAATGCTTGCCATCTGCCGGCAACAGCTCGATTTCCTGGGCTTCCTGGGTGCTGTTGACGCGCATCACTACCGCCACCGAGCCTTGTTTGCGCGCTTCGGTCATCCACTGGCCGACATCGTCCAGACCGACCTTGCGGGCAGCCATGGCCGGATCGTCGAGGCCGTATTTCAGTTCACCGACGGTATTGAACAGGTCCACTTGCGGCCGCTTCAGACGCCACGCCAAGGCCGACGCGGCGCCAAGGTCATTACTCAACAGCGAGGACGCTTCGCTCAAGGCCTGTTGATGCTCGGCAATAAACTGGTCGGGCATCTTGCTGTCGACGATTTGCGCCGGCATGGCGGCGGGCAGCAAGGCGATCAGCAGACCGATGCCGAGCGCCGGCATGGCCCACATCGTCAGCGGCCGCATGACTTGCAGGGCATTGGCGATGATCCAGCCGATCAGCACGATGAACACCAGCGACAGGCTGAACATCTCGGTGTTTTCGTAGAGTTCCTTGCTCGCTTGCAGGTAGATCAGCGCAATCAGGGCAACGCTGCCCATTACGGTATTGATCAGCCCGTTCAGGCGCAGAACCTGCGTGTTGCGCTGCTCCAGCCAGTTGACCACGGTGTAACCCATCAGCAGGGCCAGAGGAAACAGGCACGGCATGATGTAGGTCGGCAGCTTGCCGCTGCTCAGGCTGAAAAAGATCAGCGGCAGCACAAACCACAGCGCCAGAAACGCGGTTTTTGCCTCGTGTTTTTCACGCCAGGTACGAATCAGCGTCGACGGCAATAACAGCGCCCATGGCAACGTCGAAGCAAACAGCAACGGCAGATAGAACCACCACGGCCGTGCATGCTGGGCATCATCGCCAGCGGCGAAACGGCGGATGTGTTCATGCCAGAAGAAGAACCGCCAGAAGTCCGGCTCACGCACGTGTACCGCCAGTGCCCACGGCACGCTGACCAATGCGGCGACCAGCACCGCCACCGGGCCGTAGCGCAGCAGTTCGCCGAAACGGCGCTGCCAGATCATGTAGGGCAGGGCGATCAGCACCGGCAGCAGCAGGGCTAGAAAGCCCTTGGTCATCAGGCCCATGCCACAAGCGGCGCCGAGCAATGCCCAACTGCCGAGGCGGGCCTTTGTGGTGCTGCTGTCGATGGCAAACCACACCGCCACCAGACTGAGGTTGACCCACAAGGTGAACTGCGGATCGAGGTTGGCGTAGCCTGCCTGACCGGCGATCAGGCCAAAACTCATGTACAGCAGGGCACACGCCGCGCTGATGCGCGGGTTGTTCCAGAGCCGGCGCGCCAACAGGTACGCAAGCCAGACGCTGACCCCGGTACTGAGCGCCGAAGCGATGCGCACACCGAACAGGTTGTCGCCGAAAATCGCCTGACCGATGGCGATCATCCAGTAGCCGGCAATCGGTTTCTCGAAGTAGCGAATGCCCATGAAGTGCGGCGCGACCCAGTTGCCGCTCAGGAGCATTTCCTGGCTGATCTGGCCGTAGCGGGTTTCATCGGGGATCCACAAACCGTGGGTCATCAGCGGCAGCAGATAGAACAGCACAAAGGCCAGGATCAGCCCGGGGATCGCCCAGCGCTCGATCAGCGAGGGAGGTTGCAGCAAATGACGGGCAGCGTGGCGCAACGGTGGGGTATCGGACGTCATAACTGGGCCTTGGGGCGAATAAATAGTATCTGGCTTAAAACACGAGAAGCCGTGGCGGTTTTTTCATTGGTTATGTGTAACGTCTAATGTCTGCCAGAACGGTGTATTGATAATGCCCAGCACTGTAAGTTGTTTCCGGTTATCAATTCGTACAAGTAAGGTGCTTCCATATTCGGCGGCAATCGCGTGAGGAAAACCGGTCTGTTTTTCAAAATCACTGATGCAGCCGCTGTGAGTGACCAGCACAAGATTCTGCTGCGCCACTTTGCGCGCGACGATTTCATCGCGAAGTGTCGGCCCGCACGTGGCCAGCCAGTCTTCGGCAAGGGCATCGTGGCCGAACATGTAATGCGCGGTTTGCGCCGTGCGGGTCAGCGGGCTGCTCAACACCTCGGCCCGCTGCATGCCCAGTCTGACGAAGCCTTGACCGACCGCTTGCGCCGCGCTGCTGCCCACTTCGGTGATGCCATCCGCCGGGCCCAGGCAGGTATTGCTTGAGCGGTCACAACGTTCGGTGTGCCGCACCAGCGCAACGACTTCACCGGCCCGCCAGGCTTTTATCCATTCAGCGGTGGTGCTGTGCCCGGCATGATCGAGGTCGGTCGGCGAGCGTGGCCACCAGACAAATCCGCTGACCAGAATGGCCACAAGCACGACGCACACCAGTGCAATCCATAGCCGAAAGCGCGGCGTACGCCGGTAGCGGAATAAATGTTTCAACTGAAATAATTGCGCCACAATGTCGCCTCTTGAAACGCCAGATAGTTCATTCAGTGCAACGTAAGGCTTGGGCAGCGAGCAACTTTACGACTGTTAACTTGAATGCTGGCTGAACACTACGTTCACGCTCGTCGGGGCGCGGTGAAGAACATGTGAAAAAATTGCCGGAAGTTGATCAGGGCAACTAAAACGGCCATTTGATAAATAAACTCAATTGTTGTTTTTATTTATCGGAGGGCCTTACCAAGTCTGCACCGTTGCGGTGACGCTCAGGATTACCGGGCAACGGCGTAGCGCTGGGCTATCGTTGCCGTGACACGGATAAACAAGGGGCCACTCAAGCGCATGGATCTCAAGCAAAGCCTGACGAAACGGATCGTGATCGTGTTCGCCCTGATGAGTGCTCTTGTGGCCGGTGTGTTTGCATTGGGCATCGTCGCCACCGTGCACGTGGTGGAGCGCAAGTTGACCACCACCACGCTGAGCGGCGGCCTGCACCGGTTATTGGCGATGGACGACGTCAGCCTCTGGAGTCATACGCCGGAAAAAAGCGAATTGTTTTTCTTCGAGGGCGGGCAGGGGCCGTTGGCACTGACTCGACAACTGGCCGAGTTACCTTTGGGTTTTCAGGAAATCACCTTCCACGGTGATGACTTCTACGCCATGGTCGAAGCCGTCGGCGGGCGCAAATACGTGCTGCTGCGTGACCAGGAAAGCCTCGAACAGCGTGAGCATCTGCTGTTTATTGTGGTGATTGTCGGATTCATCCTCAGCATCGTTTTGGCGCTGGTGCTTGGGCGATTGCTCGCACGAAGGGTCATGGCGCCGGTGATTCGTCTGGCCCGACAGGTGCGCCACCGCGATCAGCTCATCGAGGTGGCGCCGCCGTTGCATCCTGATTACGCCGCCGATGAAGTCGGCGAGCTGGCGCTTTCATTCGATCAGACGTTGGGACGCCTGCGCGCGACCTTGAGCCGCGAAAAACTCTTCACCAGCGACGTCAGCCATGAACTGCGCACGCCGTTGATGGTGCTGAGCACGTCCTGTGAATTGCTATTGGCCAATCCGTCGCTTGATACCCGCTCGACAGCGCAAGTCAGCCGGATTGCCCGGGCCAGCCACGAGATGCGCCAATTGGTCGAAACCTTTCTGATGCTGGCGCGCAAGCCTGAAGAGGTTCGCGTGCAATCTACGTGCACGCTGAAGGAAATCGCCGATGCGCAGACAGAGGTATGGGGCCGCTTGATCCGCGAAAAAGGCCTGGAGTTTGTCTACGATCCGCTGCATGCGGGCGCCGGACGCTTCAACCTGACCTTTCTGCAATCAGTGATGGGCAACCTGTTGCGCAACGCCTGGCATTACACCGACCACGGTTACGTGCGCCTGACCTTGCTCGAAAACAGCTTCGTGGTCGAAGACAGCGGCATTGGTATCCCGGAAGAACAGCGCCATGCGATGTTCCAGCCCTTCGTGCGCGGTGACGAACAGCGCGGCGAAGGACTCGGGTTGGGGCTTTCGCTGGTGCAGCGGATCTGCAGCCAGCAACACTGGCAAGTGCAGCTCACCACCCGTGAACCCAACGGCTGTCGTTTCACGGTGACGCTGATTCAGGAGGAGGGCGGACAGCCACGCGGATTGCCAGCGGCCTGACTGATCGCTGCAGCCAGACGTTTGACGTTGTTCTGCTGGGCCGTCACCAGCTCATCGATGCTCGGGCCTGAAGGTGTTTGCAAGGTCGAGCGACAGGTCAGCAGGCCACTGTCGGTCGCCCCTGATGGACGCAGGCGCCATTTGGCGTCGATCAAGGCGTACTGACCCGGAATCGAATCAAAGCGCTGCACCTCGATGCGTACCGAGGCAGTGCCCTGGCCGCCGGTATTGCTCAATTGATCGCTCAGCGCACCGCGCAGCTCATCGGCAAGTGTCGCCCCCCACCAATCGGTTTCCAGAATCGCCAGGCCGCTGCTGCCTTGGCGGATAACGATTTGCGCACGGTCGACCTGTGGCGGCACGCTGAGGGCTTCGATCGGAATCTGCGTGCCGGCGCCCTTATTGCTCAGTTGCACCGGGGTCAGCGTGTGAAAACTGATCGGGTCGCTGCGGCACGCGCCCAGCAGCATGAAGGCAGCGAGCACGGTGATCTTCAGCGGTAAAGCCATTGGGGTAGCTCCTGTGCTCAATTGCGTGGCGGTCCTTTCAGATCCAGTGGCGCGGCGTTGTCGGGGCGACCGCGGATCAGCGATTCCGGATGACGACCGAGATAGTCGGAGAGTTCACGCAGGGAGCGAGACATGCGCCCGAGTTCGTCGAGGGTTTCCGTGAGTTTCTCGCGTTGCGGCGAATCTTCGGCGAGCGTTGAACTGGCGGACTGCAAGGTCTTGCTGACGTCGGCGAGGGTGCTCTGCACGCCCGGCAAGGTCTTGGCGTTGAACTGGGTCAGGCTTTTGCGCAGTTCGACCAGATTGCTGTCGAGGTTGCCGGCGATGCGTTCAATCGGCAGTGCGTTGATCTTATTGACCATCGCTTCGAGTTTTTCCTGCAGTTGTTCGAGACTGCCGGGAACGGTCGGTAGAACGACCGGGCGAGCGCTCGGATCGAACGCGACTTTCTCCGCTTTCGGGAAAAAGTCCAGTGCCACGTACAACTGGCCGGTCAGCAGGTTGCCACTGCGCGCCTGGGCACGCAGGCCATTATCGATGAAGGTGCCCAGCAGGCGGATGCCGGCGGCTTCGTCGTTGGGGTCGTGCTTGAATTCGGTGAGCATCTTTTTGTAGGCCTGACCGAGACGCTGCGGGTAAATGACGATGCCGACGTTAAGCGGGAAGGTGCGTTTTTTCGCATCAAAATCCAGGTTGATGCCCACGACCCGGCCGATTTCCATACCGAGGAACTCGACCGGCGCATCGACCTTGAGTCCGCGCAGTGACTGTTCGAAACGCAACACCATGTATTGCGCCTTGCCGTTCGGCGGGGCGAGGGCGGTTTGCTGGTCGGCGAACAGTTCGAAATCCTTGTCGTCGGCGGCAGCCACATCGTTGGGACTGTATTCCGGAGCACGGAACGCAATACCGCCCACCAGCAGGGTCGACAGCGATTCGGTCTTCACGGCAAAACCGTTGGCACCGACATTGATGTCGATGCCGCTGGCATTCCAGAAGCGGGTGTTTTCGGTGACGAACGCGTCGTTCGGCGCGTGAATGAACACCTCGATATCCACGCCTTTGCCTTCCGGGTTGAGGGCGTAAGTGACGACCTGGCCGACCGGAATCTTGCGGTAATAAACCGGTGAGCCGATGTCCAGCGAACCGAGGTCCGGCGCGTGCAACATGAAGCGCTTGCCGGGTTCGCCATAGGTGATCGGTGGAGGATTTTCCAGACCCTTGAAGTTCTTTGCGCGGCCATCGGACTGGCCGACGTCGGCGCCGATGTAGTCACCGGAAAGCAGGGTGTCGATGCCCGAAACGCCGCCGGCGCCAATGCGCGGACGCACCACCCAGAACTGTGAATCTTCGCGTGTGAAGGTTTCCGCCTGTTTGGACAGTTTGATGGTGGCGTCGACGCTTTTCTGGTCGCCACTCAACTCGACATCCGTCACTTGACCGATGACCACGTTGCGGTATTTGACCTCGGTCTTGTTGGCCGTCAGGCCGCTGCCGGTCTTGAAGTTGACGATGATCGTCGGGCCTTCCTGCATCAAGTTGTGCACCACCAGCGAAATGCCCACGAGCACCGCCACAATCGGCACGATCCAGACGAGTGAAATGCTGAAACGGCGGGTTTTGACTGGGGCTTGGCCTGGCGCTCGCGGCTCGTCGGTGGCTGACGACTTCATCCATGTCCTCCTCGATTGATTGGGCACTGAGCGTCAGGAACGCCAAAGCACCTCATCAATATAGAAGTGCTTGGCGATAGAGCAAATGTGTATAGCTCACCTGCGCTTGATGATCGTTCCCACGCTCTGCGTGGGAATGCCTCAAGGGACGCTCTGCGTCCAGTGACGCGGAGCGTCACGGGCTGCGTTCCCACGCAGAGCGTGGGAACGATCAGATCGTGTCAGCGCGGTTTGTGCTGTCAGCCGAGCATTTCCCGCAGGCGATACCAGAACATCCCCAGTGCCAGCAGTGGCGAGCGCAAGGCCGGGCCGCCGGGGAAGGTCATGTGCGGCACGCCGCTGAACACGTCCATGCCTTGGCTGTGACCGGCATGAATCGCCTCGCCGAGCAGTTTCGCGCACCAGTGCGTGACGTTCAGGCCATGCCCGGAATAACCCTGCGCATAAAACACGTTCGGGTGTTGCTTGAGCCGGCCGACCTGTGGAAAGCGGTTGGCGGTGATGCCGATCTTGCCGCCCCACTGGTAATCAATGCGCACGTCCGCCAGTTGCGGGAAGACTTTGAGCATCTTCGGTCGCATATAGGCGGCGATGTCCGCCGGATCGCGCCCGGAATAATGGCAGGCACCGCCGAACAGCAAGCGCCGGTCCGCCGAGAGCCGGTAGTAATCGAGGCCGACTTTCTGATCGCAGACTGCCAGATTCTGCGGGATCAGTTGCGCGGCGCGCGCCTCGGACAACGGTTCGGTGGCGATGATGTAACTGCCGGCCGGCAGGACTTTGCCACTGAGTTGTTGTTCGAGGTCGTCCAGATGCGCGTTGCAACCGAGCACCAGACTGCCGGCATGCACTGAACCCTTGGCGCAACGCACCTGAACGGTCGGACCGTGGATGATTTCCAGCACTTCACTCTGCTCGAAAATTCGCACGCCGAGTGACGCCGCCAGTCGCGCCTCGCCCTGCACCAGATCCAGCGGGTGCAGGTGCCCGGAACCCATGTCGACCAGTCCGCCGGCATAGATGTCGGAATTCACCACGTGCTGGCGGATCTGCTCCGGGCCGATCAGACGGGTTTCGTGGGCATAGCCGAGTTCGGCGAGGTCGAGCAATTCATCCTTGAACGCAGCGAACTGCGCGGGGGTGTTGGCCAGGTCGCAGAAGCCCCAGCGCAGATCACATTCGATGCCGTTGTCGCCGATGCGCTGACGCACCAGGTCCACCGAGTCGATTCCGGCGCGCTGCAAATAGCGCACGCCTTCCTGACCGACGTACTTGGCGAATCCTTCGACCTCATGACCGATGCCGCGAATCAACTGGCCGCCATTGCGCCCGCTGGCGCCCCAGCCGATACGCCGGGCTTCGATCAACACCACCGACAATCCGCGCTGAGCCAGCTCGATGGCGGTGTTGACCCCGGTGAACCCGCCGCCGATCACGCAGACATCGGCCGTCAGGTCACCGTCCAATACCGGATAAGGGGCGGTCGCCCGCGCCGAAGCAGCGTAGTAGGAGCGAGCGTGTTCTTGGGTGTACTGATTCATTTGTTCGACTTCACTTTGCTCCAGGAGCGGGTCATCAGACGCATGATCGCCTGGGGCGGGGTGGTAGAAATGTAGAGCTTGTCGAGGACGTCTTGAGGCGGATACACCTCAGGATTGTTGACCAGTTGCGGATCCATGTACTGCTTGGCGGCCGGGTTCGGGTTGGCATAACCGACCGAAGCGCTGACCTTGGCGATCACTTGCGGATCGAGCAGGTAATTAATGAACGCATGGGCTTCTTTGGTGTTGCTCGCGTCGGCCGGGATGGCCAGCAGGTCGAACCAGAGGTTGGCGCCTTCCTTTGGAATCGCGTAGGCGATGTTCACGCCGTTCTTGGCTTCCTTGGCGCGGTTGGCGGCCTGGAACACGTCGCCGGAGTAACCGAAGGCCACACAGATATCGCCGTTGGCCAGGTCTGACACGTATTTCGAGGAATGGAAATAGGTGATGTACGGGCGGATGCTCAGCAGTTTGGCTTCGGCTTTTTTGTAGTCCTCCGGGTTCTCGCTGCGCGGGTCCATGCCCATGTAATTGAGCACCGCCGGGAACACTTCGTCAGCGGAGTCCATCATCGACACGCCGCACTGCGTAAGTTTCTTCAGGTTCTCGGGTTCGAACAGCACGGCCCAGGAATCGATGTGATCGATGCCCAGCACTTGCTTGACCTTGTCGACGTTGTAGCCGATGCCGTTGGTGCCCCACAGGTACGGCACCGAGTGCTGGTTGCCCGGATCGTTTTTCTCCAGCAGTTCGAGCAACTTCGGGTCGAGGTTCTTGAAGTTCGGCAACTGCGAGCGATCGAGTTTGAGGAACGCGCCGGCCTTTACCTGACGGGCGAGAAAATGGTTGGACGGCACCACGACGTCATAGCCGGTACGGCCGGCGAGGAGCTTGCCTTCGAGGGTTTCGTTGGAATCGAAAACGTCGTAGATCACCTTGATCCCGGTTTTGGCCTGGAAGTCGGCGAGGGTGGTTTCGCCGATGTAGTCGGTCCAGTTGTAGACGCTGACCTGGGGTTGGGCTTGGGCTCCGATGCTGAACAGCACGCTCAGGGCAACCGGGAGTACGGATTTCAACAGACGCATTTCGACACCTCTTCTTAGAATGATCGTTCCCACGCTCTGCGTGGGAATGCCTCAACGGACGCTCCGCGTTCGGCTTTGGATGGGACGCAGAGCGTCCCGGGCTGCATTCCCACGCAGAGCGTGGGAACGATCGACATAGGGGATCTTTTAGGTTCGGCTAGACGCTGAGCATCAGGAACTCACGCTCCCAGGAACTGATCACGCGCTTGAAGTTTTCATGCTCGGCACGTTTCACCGCGACGTAGCCACGGACAAACTTGTCGCCCAGGTACTGCGCAACGGTCTCGCACTCTTCCATTTGCGTCAGCGCTTCTTCGATGGTGATCGGCAGGCGCAGGTTGCGGCGCTCGTAAGCACGGCCATGGACCGCAGCGCTCGGTTCGATGCCTTCAACCATGCCGATGTAACCGCAGAGAAGGCTCGCGGCAATCGCCAGGTACGGGTTGGCATCAGCGCCCGGCAGGCGGTTTTCCACGCGCATGGCTTCCGGGCTGGAAGTCGGTACACGCAGACCCACAGTGCGGTTTTCTTCGCCCCATTCAACGTTGACCGGCGCCGAGGTGTCCGGCAGGAAGCGGCGGAACGAGTTGACGTTCGGCGCGAACATCGGCAGCACTTTCGGGATGTACTTCTGCAAACCGCCGATGTAGTGCAGGAACAGTTCACTCATCTGCCCGTCGGCGTTGGCAAAGATCGGTTTGCCGGTGGCGATCTCCACCACGCTCTGGTGAATGTGCATGGCACTGCCCGGTTCATCGCCAATCGGTTTGGCCATGAAGGTCGCGGCGACATTGTGCTTGAGCGCCGCCTCACGCATGGTGCGTTTGAACACGGTGATCTGGTCGGCCAGATCCAGCGCGTCGCCGTGACGGAAGTTGATTTCCATCTGCGCCGGGCCGTCTTCGTGGATCAGCGTGTCGAGGTCCAGACCTTGCAGTTCGCACCAGTCGTAGACGTCTTCGAACAGCGGATCGAATTCGTTGGCGGCGTCGATGGAGAACGACTGACGACCGCTTTCCGCACGGCCCGAGCGGCCGAGCGGTGCCTTCAGCGGCAAGTCCGGGTCTTCGCAGCGTTGGGTCAGGTAGAACTCCATTTCCGGCGCAACAATCGGCTTCCAGCCTTTGTCGGTGTACAGCTGCAAGACTTTCTTCAGCACGTTGCGCGGCGATAGTTCGATCGGGTTGCCGAACTTGTCGAAGGTGTCGTGGATGACGATGGCGGTCGGCTCGATCGCCCACGGAATCACGTAGACCGCGTCAGCCACTGGTTTGCAGACCATGTCGATGTCGGCGGGATCGAGCAGGTCGTAGTAGATGTCGTCGTCGACAAAATCCCCGGTTACCGTTTGCAGCAGCACACTTTCCGGCAGGCGCATGCCTCGCTCATGCAGGAACTTGTTGGTCGGTGCGATCTTGCCGCGGGCAATGCCGGTCAGGTCGCTGACCACACATTCGACTTCGGTAATCTTGTGATCTTTCAGCCACGTGAACAGCTGATCGAAAGGGGCATTCATAAAGACCTCGTTATTGGTTTTATAGGCGCCGGGGAGGGCGGGTTTCATCTTCCGCCCCTTCCCCTGTGGCGCGTTGACGACTATCTTGGGCGAGCCTTGCAGTTCCATCTATCCACTTTAAGCAGCACCAAAGCGCACCAAAAGAGTGCGCAAGGTCACCCCATGACAACGTGCAATTCGTTACAGGTTCAAGCGTTCAGCACCGCCGATGTCGCCGAGCAGGTCCGTGTTACGCCGGGCTGGGTCCAGCATTACCAACAGATGTCGCCGGGCCATTTCGCCGGGCAGATCCGCTATCTGGATCTGCAGGGTGTCGAGGTCTATGAGGAGCAGATGAACACCCGCGTCGAGCAGAATTTCAGTGCGCCGTCGGGTGCCTTGGCGTTCTGTTTTGATCGCAGTGACAACGCGCTTTATTTGCTCAACGAAGAGAGTCGCAATATCTGGATCACCCCGGAGAACTACCAGGAAATCGCCGTGGTGTTCGGCCCGGAATTTGTCCGTCAACACGGTCTGGATCTGGCGAAACTCGAAGGACTGTTCATGACGCAACTCAATTGCGGACAGAACGCCTTGTTCAGTCGCTGGTTAAGCTCAACTCTCACGAAGTTATCGCAAGCCATTGATCCGTTTGATACAGATGCGCTGACTCAGCAGTTACTGGAAGACTGCCTGTTCATTCTCGATAACGCCCACACCAGTCTTGATCGCGGTGGCTTACAGCGGCGTAGCGAAGAACGGATGATCATGAAACGGGTAGGCGAGTGGGCGGCGGATTCGCCAGAAGACACCGTCAATCTGCTTGAGCTGTCGCACGTGGCAGGGGTGCCATTGCGGCAATTGCAGCAGGCGTTCAAGGCCTACACCGGGATGACCCCGAGTCACTGGCTGCGCCTGCGCCGACTGAACAGCGCACACCGCGAATTGCTCAAGCGCCGCCCTACGGAAACCACCGTGGCCGAGGTGGCCATGCACTGGTCGTTCTGGCATTTGGGAAGGTTTTCCAGCAGTTATCGGACGTTGTTCAAGGAGTTGCCGAGTGAGACGCTGAAGCGTTCACAAAAGGTCTAGCGGATAAAAAGCTTTGTGTCGGCGCGCAAGTTAAATAGAATCACTCTCATTTGAACTGACTTCGCGCAGGACCTCTTGAGATGACTGAAGCAGCGACGCCCTCGCCGCAGCACCTGCACGAACTGTATCGCGATCACCGAAGCTGGCTGGAAACCTGGCTGCGGCGGCGCATGGGCAATGCCTGGGATGCGGCGGACCTGAGCCAGGACACCTTCTTGCGCGTGCTGTGCAGCGCGCAACCGATCGCCGACATGCGCGAACCGCGGGCTTATCTGCTGACCGTGGGCAAACGCCTGCTGAGCAATTTCTACACCCGCCGCAGTCTGGAAAAAGCCTACCTCGAAGCCTTGGCGCAATTGCCCGAGGAGTGCGTGCCGTCGCCCGAGCAGCGCTGGCTGCTGCTGGAAACCCTGCAGGCGCTGGACGAACTGCTCGATGGCTTGCCGCGAGCGGTGCGCCGGGCGTTTTTGTGGAGTCAGCTTGAAGGCCTCGGTTACCGCGAAATCGCCGAGCGCCTGCAAGTTTCCGAACGCACAATAAAACGTTATATGGCGCAGGCTTACGAGCATTGCTTGATGTTGGATCTAGCATGCGCGTAGCGCCCAACGCAGAAGTGCGCGAAGTGGCACGCGCCGCCGCGCAATGGTTGGCGCTGCTCGAATCGGGCGATGCCACTGATGATGATCACGCGCGGCTGCAGCAATGGCGCAGCAGCGACAGTCGCCATGAAAACGCCTGGCAGAAGATCCAGCTGTTGCGCCAACGCTTTTGCGCAGTGCCGGCGGCGTTGGCCATGGCCACGCTGGACCGTCCGGATCTGGCGCGTCGCGCTGCATTGAAAGGTGCACTCGGCCTGGCTGCGCTGGTGCCGGCGGCGTGGCTGATCAGTCGACAATTGCCGATGGACGCGTGGCGCGCCGATCTGCACACCAGCACCGGGGAGCACCAGCGTTTGCCGTTGGCCGATGGCAGCTCGTTGCAACTCAATACTGCCAGTGCGGTAAATGTTGATCTGCCGGCACGGCAATTGACGCTGGTGCGTGGCGAGATAGCGCTCAACGTCCCGCAAACTTCGTCGCTGACCATCAACGCGCCTTACGGACGAATCATCGTCAGTCGCAGCGAGGTGTGCGTGCGTCTCAATGAGCGTGACTGCAATGTTTCGGTCGTCAGCGGCACGGTGCAGTTACAGCCGTTGCACGGACCCGCGCTGGTGTTGAATCAAGGACAGCAAGTCAACCTGCAAGCGTCTGGCGCAGGTGCCGTTACGGCGTTCGATGCGTTGATGCCGGGCTGGCGCGACGGCGTGTTGATGGCGCAGAACCAACCGCTGGGGGATTTCCTGCGTGAGCTGAGTCGCTATCGTTCGGGGCTGTTGCGTTGGGATCCCGCGCTGGAGGCGTTGCGCATCACCGGTAGTTTCCGCCTCGACAACACCGATCAAGTGCTTGCGCTGCTCACGGCGAGTCTGCCGATTGAAGTCCACACCCGCACCCGGTTCTGGGTTTCTCTTACGCCTCGGCAAAATGTTGGCTGAAGCCTGTCCCTTTTTTTCGCCTCACGGGTCATTGCAGGTAAGTGAACAAAATCGAGAGCTTCTTCCAATGCCCGCAGTATTCCCAAGTCGTTTGCGTCCGTTGTTGCAGTTGAGCCTCTTGCTGAGCCTGAGTGCCAGCCCTGTGTTGATCCAGTCGAGTTGGGCCGAAGAAGCCCGGCGCAGTTATCAGGTGCCGGCCGGCAGCCTCAGTGCAGCGTTGACACGATTTGCCGGATTGGCCGGGGTCAATCTGTCGGTCGACCCGGCACTGGTCAGCGGGCGCAACAGTAATGGTTTGTCCGGCGAATTTGGCGTGGAGGAGGGCTTCACCCGGTTATTGCTTGGCTCTGGTTTGCAACTGCAACCGCTGGGTGAGCACGCGTACACCTTGGTACCGGCAGCGGAGGCCGGCAGCCTGCAACTGGCGCCGACATCGATTCTCGGTGCCACCGGTTCCAGCGATGCCGATGTATTTGCCGGAGGCCAGGTGGCGCGTCGTGGTTCACAGGGGTTGCTGGGGTCAAAAGACTTCATGGAAACCCCGTTCAGCATGACCACGTACACCAGCGAAGCGGTGAAAAACCAGCAGGCACGCACGCTGGGTGACCTGATCGGCAGTGACCCGTCGGTGCGCGCGACCAACCCGGCCGGCGGCCGTTACGAGCAGTTCACCATCCGTGGTTTCAGTCTGTTCAACAGCGACGTGGCCTATAACGGCCTCTATGGTGTGTTGCCGACTTACACGATCGACATGGAAATGGCTGATCGCGTCGATATTCTCAAAGGCCCGAGCCAGCTCATCAACGGCATCTCGCCGAGAGGCAGTGTGGGCGGGGGGATCAACGTGGTGCCCAAGCGCGCTACCGATAAGCCGATCACGTCGTTGACCGCCAATTACGCTTCGAATAATCAGGTCGGTGGTGCGGTGGATGTCGGGCGCCGTTTCGGTGAGGACAACCAGTTCGGCCTGCGTTTCAACGGCGTGAAGCAGTCTGGTGACACGGAGTGGGATCATCAGAGTGTCGACCGCGACATGGCGGTGCTCGGCCTGGATTTTCGCGGTGAGCGGCTAAGGCTTTCGACCGACATCGGCCACACCGAACGCGATACCGACGCACCGCAAGAACGCGTGCAAGTCGCCGCCAATGCCAAGGTGCCCAACGCCAACGAGGTGCGCGATAACTACGCGCAACCGTGGAGCCAGGCGCGGACCAAAGACACCTTCGGCACCGTCAATGCTGAGTTTGATGTCAGTGATTCGGTGATGGTGTATGGCGGTGTTGGCGCTCGCAAGAGCAATCACGACTTCCTCCGGCATGCGGTTTCTGTGACCAACGATGCCGGCGACTTCAGCGTGCAACCGCGTGATTTCACCCGAGATGAAAACGTCCGTACCGCCACGGCCGGCGTGCGCAACTGGTTCCACACCGGGCCGGTGAGCCACGAAGTCAATCTGGCGGCCAGCTACTTTTATATGGATTTCGAGAATGGCGGCGCGCGTTATGCCGCAGGCCGAAGCAATTTGTACGACCCGGTGGAAACCGCCAAACCCGGCACACCGACGCGCTATGACGCCAAGGTCTACACAGAAAACCGCTTCAGCGGCGTGGCGTTATCCGACACCCTGGGCTTTTTTGATGATCGGCTTCTGCTGACCCTCGGTGCTCGCTGGCAGCGGGTGAAAGTCGATGACTGGAGCGATGACGTCAAAGGCGACACGGCGTATGACGAAGAAAAAGTTTCACCCTCGGGCGGGATTCTGTTCAAGGCGACTGACAAGTTGTCGCTGTACGCCAACTACATGGAAGGCCTGAGCCAGGGCAAGATCGCGCCGTCGACCTCGGTGAACGAAGATGAAATCTTCCCGCCATTCATCAGCCGTCAGGTTGAAGTCGGCGCCAAGTACGACGCCGGCGCGTATGCATTGACCGCAGCGGTGTTCCGCATCAAGCAGCCGGCGTACGAAACCAACGCCACCACGCGAGTCTTTGGTCCCAATGGCAAGCGCGAGAACAATGGCGTGGAGTTGAGCGTATTCGGCGAACCGCTCAAAGGCTTCCGTTTGCTTGGCGGCGTGATGTACATCGACAGCGAATTGACCAAGACCACCAATGGCACCTTCGATGGCAACCGCGCGCCGGCGACGCCGAAATACAACGTCAACCTGGGCGCCGAGTGGGACGTGCCGACGGTGCAAGGGCTGACGCTGACAACCCGTGGCATCTATTCGAGTTCGCAGTATCTGGATCAGTCGAACGACAAGGAAATCGACTCCTGGGAGCGCTTCGACGTAGGTACGCGGTACGCCTTCAAAGTCGATGAGAAAACCATCACCCTGCGCGCCAATGTCGAGAACGTGCTGGATAAACGCTACTGGAGTTCAGCAGGCGCTTCGGATGACAGTGAGCCAGGATTGACGTTGTCGACACCGAGAACCTATCTGCTTTCAGCGACAGTGGATTTCTGATTCCACTCGGCAAATCCAAAGCGTGCTATCGGCGAACTGACCCACTCTCAGAGTGATGTCCTGACCACCAATGGACAGTCAACTCGCTGAGTTCCCGATAGCTCAAGGGTCTCGATCAGGTGCCGTGCAGCCTGGCGGCCAATTTCGTAGTACGGCAGTTGCACCGTGGTCAGCGGCGGGATGAACAACTCGGCAATGCCGATCATGTTGTCGTAGCCGAGGACGGCGACATCGTCGGGAATTTTCAGGCCACGCCCCAACAACAGCTGATAGGCACAAAAGGCAATGCGGTCGTTGCCACAAATCAGAATATCGAATTGGGGGCGACCATCAATGACATGCCGGTCGAGAATAGCGGCTGTTTCACTGTAGGCATCATGATCGGAAAGGTCGTACTGCAGGAGCGTGTCCGGCGCCAGTCCGAATGCCTGACAGGCACGCTGCAGGCCTTTTTGTCGCAGCCCCCATGCCAGACTCTGTTTCGGCAGATTGATACACAGAGGACGCTTGTAGCCGAGGCTCAACGCGTGGTGTACGGCGCGATACTGGCCCATTTCGTCGTCGGGTACATAGCTGACGAGGCGGCTGTCATCTGCCAGGCAATTGGCGAGCACCAGAGGTTTGCTCTTCAGTCGCTCGGGAATGCTGACCTGGCGAAAGCCCATGGCGCTGAAGATCAAGCCGTCCGGACGGTGCGACAGCATCAGGTCGATGTTCTGGTCGGTGGGCGGGTTGCTCAGCAGGTTGAGGATAAAGACATTCCAGCCGGCCTGCTGCGCGGTCTGCTCGATGGACAGCAGCAGCTCGACCGCGAAGGGCGTGGTCGCGGTGTCCAGCGCGAACACACCGATGGTGCGCGACTGCAGGTTGTCACCGCGCATCTTGCGTGCTGACAGGCTGGGTACGAATTGCAGTTCATCAATGGCACGACGCACCCGTAGAAGGGTTTCGGGGCTCAGTTTTTCCGGAGTATTGAGCGCTCGAGACACCGTCATCAGGGACACGCCGGCCAGTTGTGCAACGTCTTTCACTGAAGTCATGCGAAGTGCGGCCAGTCAGGTTGACGCAGAATCATGACACAGGGCCCGGGCTTCTCGCGACCCGAATGACGCCGCTCATGACCATCCAGAACCGAGCGGCCATGCCTTGGCAATCGAGACGCGGCCGCCACTCCCGCTCGCCACAAGCTTCACGCCCAGACTGTCGGAGCGCGGATAGAGGCGACTGCTGAGGCTGAAGCGGCCGTTTTCGTCGAACACCTCGATGGATGAGCGATCGAGGAACACGCGCAGCTCAAGACGCTCTAGCGTCGGGTCTATCGAGACGCTGCGCTGGCCGCTGACTTGCGTACCCGAGCGGCTGCGGTCAAGCACCAGACGCTGCAGTGACGCATCGTAATAGAGCAGGGTTTCTTCACGGCCATCGTCGCTGCAACGGAGGGCGACTCCCAGGTGGCCGTCAGTGCAGCCGAGCAGATCCAGATGCACATGGATTTCCAGCATGTCGCCGTTTACCTCCGGCACCCGGCGGGTTCCCGACGCTTCCCACCAGGGCGTCCCCGGCAATTGCGTCATTCGTAGCGCGCTGAGCTCCCGTGCCGGATACACGCAAAGGCGATCGGCGCACAGTTCCAGTTCGCGGGGCAATCCGAGCATGCCGCACCAGTGATGGGCCTGGCTCGGCATCGGGCTTTCCCACATGTCCAGCCAGGCCCATAGGAGGCGCCGACCATCGGCGGCCACCAGGGTTTGCGCCGCATAGAAATCGTGGCCGTTATCCAGCTCGATAAAAGGCCCACCGGTGAAGCGCCACTGGTTGTCGAGCTGGCCCACTCGATAACCGGTCTGGTACTTGTTGAGCCGGTCATAACCGTCGGCTTGCATGCCTTGTGGTGAGTACAGCAGCACATCGCGTCCGCTAAATCGGAACAGGTCCGGGCATTCCCACATATAGCCATCGCCTTCACTGCCAGTGGATACATAGTCGAGGAATTCCCAGACGTGCAGATCCGTGGAGCGGTACAACGGCAGCAGCGGCGTGTCGCCCAGACGTGCGCCGGCAATCAGGTACCAATGGTCATCCGCCTGCCAGACCTTGGGGTCACGGAAGTGCATGATGGTGTCTTGCGGCGCGCTGTCGATCACTGCGCCGTGTTTGACGAAGCGGATGCCGTCGTTGCTGGTTGCCAGACACTGGACCTGGCGGATCAAGCGCTCGTCACCCACTTCGCCCAGCCAAGTGTGTCCGGTGTAGATCAGGGCGAGGGTGTCGCCACAGACCACGGCGCTACCGGAAAAACAGCCGTCGCGGTCGCACTCATCGCCGGGTGCCAGCGCAATGGGCAGGTGCTGCCAATGCACCAGATCGGCACTCTTGGCATGACCCCAATGCATCGGCCCCCATTTCGCGTCGAAGGGGTGATGCTGATAGAAAACGTGATATTCGCCACGGAAGTACACGACCCCGTTCGGGTCATTCATCCAGCCGGCCGGCGGGGCAAGATGATAACCGGGTCGATAATCCTCGATGACGCGAGACTGGCTGTCAGCCAGGGCGCGCTGCGCAAGGTCAAGGGTCGAAGGCATTGGATCGCTCGCGGTATTCAAAGACAAGGTCATAGGGCGTGTGCTCGGATTGAGCGCAGAGAGAGGTCATCCGCCACGGATTCAATGGCGTGCGGGTGGCGCTTCAATGCCGTGCCGTCGGTGTCGAACAGGTGGATTGTGTCGATGTCCAGGTGCAGTTCGACCCGATCGCCTGTCCGCCATCCGGCGTTGACTTCACAACGACAGATCAGTGGCTCGTCCTGCCCGGTATCCAGATGCACATAGGTTTCACTGCCCAGGTATTCGACCCCGGTCACGACGACGCCAGCCGTTCCCGACGCTGCCCTGAGCGACAGGTGTTCCGGGCGAACGCCCAGGCTCAGCGAGGCGTCCGCCGCCAGGTTCGAGCTGTCGAAGGGCAGGGTGGTCATCCCCAAAACGGCAGCATCGATCAGGCTGGTTTCGCCCGGCGCCTGCAGGCGTGCCGGCAGGAAATTCATTCTCGGCGAACCGAGAAAACCGGCGACAAAGCGGCTCGCCGGGCGCTCGTAGAGTTCGCGCGGTGAGCCGACCTGCTCTATATGGCCGCCATTGAGCACGACAATTTTGTCGGCCAGGGTCATCGCTTCCACCTGATCGTGAGTGACGTAGATCATGGTCGAGCCCAATCGGTCATGCAGCCGGGCGATTTCGTTGCGCATCTGCACCCGCAAGGATGCATCCAGGTTGGAAAGCGGCTCATCGAACAACAGAATGTCCGGTTCCCGCGCCATGGCCCGGCCCATGGCCACACGCTGACGCTGCCCGCCAGACAGTTCTTTCGGTTTGCGTTGCAGCAGTTTGTCCAATTGCAGGATTTGCGCGGTTTTCAGTACGCGATCGCGCAAGCTGCTCTTTTCAGTTTTGGCCAGTTTGAGACCAAAACTGATGTTGTCGTAGACGCTCATGTGTGGGTACAGCGCATAGGACTGAAACACCATGCCGACGCCACGTTCGCGTGGTTCCAGGTCGTTGACTCGGCGCCCGTCGATCAGCAGATCGCCGGCACAGATCGAGTCCAGCCCGGCGATCAGGCGCAACAGCGTCGACTTTCCGCAGCCTGAAGGACCGACGAACACCACGAATTCACCCGCAGCGATCTCCAGGTTGATGTCGCGAAGAATCCGCGCGCCGCCCAATTGTTTGTTGACGTTGTCCAGTTTCAATTTCATCACGATGCGGTTCCTTGTCTTTATTGGGCATCAACCCTTTAACGCGCCGGCAGTGAGACCGGAAACGATTCGGCGCTGGAAGATCAGCACCAGAATCACCAGGGGGACGGTGACCAGCACCGAGGCGGCCATCAACAAGCCCCAAGGCAACTCATGGGGGCTGCCGCCGGAAATCAAGGCGATGGCCACCGGCACGGTGCGTTGGCTGTCGGTGAGGGTAAAAGTCAGGGCAAACAGGAACTCGTTCCATGCGGCGATGAAGGCCAACAAGCCAGTGGTGACCAGGGTGGGCCAGAGCAGCGGCAACAGCACGCGGGTCAGCGTCACCCAGGGTGAAGCACCATCCATGATTGCCGCTTCCTCCAGTTCATGGGGCAGTTGTCCCATGAACGTGGTCAGCACCCAGACGGTAAAGGGCAGGGTGAAAATCGTGTAGCTGAGGATCAGCGCCCACGACGTGTTGTACAGGCCCAAGGCGCGGATCACTTCGAACAGACCCGACAGCACTGCGACCTGGGGAAACATCGACACGCCAAGCACCATCATCAACACCGTGCCACGCCCACGGAATTTCACCCGGCCCAAGGCATAAGCAGCGGTCAGGCTGAGGAACAGCGCCAGGGTCACCACGCACAGCGCAACCACCAGCGAATTACCGATCGCCCGCAGGAATGAGGCCTGCTGGAGGACCGCCGCGTAATTGGAAAAGTCGGGATGTTCGATCCAGTAGCTCACCTCGAACAACGCGCTGGAGGGCTTCAGCGACGTCACGATGGCGTAGTAAAACGGGAACACCGCATACAGCAGCAACACCCCGATCAGGCACCAGAACCCGAGGCGCAACAGCGCTTTTTTCAGCAGGCGCGGGCTCATGCGCGGACCTCCAGTTGACGGCGTCCGAGGTAGAGATAAAGCATGGCGATCACCGCGACCACGAGAAACAACAGCGTCGATGCCGCGCTGCCGTAGCCGACATCCTGGAACTCCACCAGGTGCTGGCGGGCATACACCGACATGCTCATGGTGCTCGACGAATTCGAGGTCAGCACATAGATGACGTCGAATACCCGCAGGGAATCGAGGATGCGAAAGATCGCCGCCACCAGCAGTGCAGGCATCAACAGTGGCAGCGTGACGCGCCAGAACACTTTGAGCGGATGAATGCCATCGACCCTGGCCGCTTCGTAGCAATCGCTCGGCAACATCTGCAAGGCCGCCAGCATCAGCAGCGTGACGAAGGGCACGGTTTTCCAGACGTCAACGATGATCACCGCCCACATCGACAGGTCCGCATCTGCCGTCCAGGCCAGGGGGGCGTCAATCAGGCCGAGGCTGAGCATCAGGTGATTGATGATGCCGAACTGGTCGTTGAGCATCCATGACCAGATCTTCGCCGAGACAATCGTCGGAATCGCCCACGGAATCAGAATCAACGCACGCACCAGAGAGCGGCCGGTGAACTTGATGTTCAGCAGCAACGCCACCAATAGTCCCAGGACGACTTCCAGCCCCACCGAGACCACCGTGAAATACAACGTGTTGCGCACCGCATTCCACCACTGTGGATCGACGAGGATGCCCGACCAGCCGGCATCGCTGAACAACAGATAATTGCTCAAGCCTATGAAGGTTGCGCCACCGGTGTCCGCCAGGCTGGCGTCGGTCAGGCTGAACCAGAATGTGCGCAGCAGCGGCCACGCAGCCACCAGGGCCAGGCAGACCAGCATTGGCGTCAGAAACAACCAGGCCGCGCGCACCCGGCGACGTTGTACAGGCGTTTCCCTCGTGAGCAGCAGCTCGTCAAAGGGGGCATGGGTCGTAGAGACAGACATGGTGATTTCCTTCCTTGTGGCTTACCAGTTCCGGCGTTTGATGCGCGTGAGTTCGCTTTCCAGTTCGGCCAGTGCCTGATCGACGGGCAACTCGCCGGCCAGCACGCCATGCACCCGATCGAAGAAGGCATTGGAGACCCGCGGATAGCGATCGGCGGTGATGGCGGCGGGGCGCATGACCCCATCGTTGAGAATGCTGTGCAGCTGCGCGTAATAAGGCATGGCCGCGAGCAACTCGGGATCTTGATACAGCGACTCGATCACCGGGTTATAGCCGCCTCTCAGGGCACGACGCTTTTGCTCTTGGGCACTGCTCAGGTAGCTCACCAGTTCGGCGGCAAGTTTGGGATGCGCGCTGTAACGCGAGACCGCCAGGCCCCAGCCACCGAGGGTGGAGGCATGCTCGCCGGTTTCGCCGCCGCGGGGCAGGGGAGCGACGCCGACCTTGTCTTTTACGGCACTGTCCTGGCTTTGCACCAAGGCCCAGACATAAGGCCAGTTACGCATGAACAGCGCATTGCCCGACTGGAATACGCCACGTCCTTCTTCCTCGGTGTAGTTGAGCACGCCACGCGGGGAGATATCCCCGACCCAGCTTTTCGCCAGGGTCAACGCCGCTCTTGAGGCCTGACTGTTGACCACGATGTCGCCGCGTTGATTGATCAGTCCGCCTTGCGGCTGGCTGCTGATCCACTCCAGCGCATTACACGTCAGCCCCTCGTAGGCACGTCCCTGAAAGATATAACCCCACGCATTGGCGTTGCCGGCGTTGCGTTCAGCCTGTTGCACATCCCTGGCGATAGCGGTCATTTCTTCCCACGTCTGAGGAACCTGCTTGTTGTATTTCTCAAGCAAGTCTTTGCGGTAATACAGCAGCCCCGAGTCGGTGAACCACGGCATCGTCACCAGTCGGCCGTTGACCGTGGCGTTATCGACCTGTGCCTGGAAGTAGCCTTGGGTCGCGTTGGCGGGCAGCACCTCACGCAGATCCATCAGGTGTTTGGCCAGCATCCCCGGCCAGACCATATCGATTTGAATGATGTCGATGTCGGTGGACTGCGCACTGAGGATCTGCTGGTAGAACGACAACCTTTCGGTCGCCGAGTTAGGCGTGGAGACCACCTCGACGTTGTTGCCAGTCTGTTTCGACCATGCATCGACAGCCTCCTTGCACAGCTGCAACTCCGCACCCACCGCACCGCACGAGATCGTCAGATCGGTTGCGCTCGAGACGGATGGCAGTGCGGCAGACAGGGTGATCAATGCGACGGGCAGGAGCGATTTCAGGTGTTTCATCGAGCGTCCTTTATTTTTGTTTTTAGAAAAGTTAACGTTAACATCGCCAAATGTAGCAGCGTATTTGCGAGGAGGCATCCTTTTTTTGTCGTTTGTGACAACTCGCGACTCACGCAAAAAAGGCAATCGCGGCAACCAAAAATAAAAACAAAACAGGGAATCAACATGCAGAAAGGATCAAGCTGGCTACTGGTCGGTGTGCTCGGCACATCGGCGGCGGCTTCTCAGGCCGCGACGCTGGAAGAGCGCATGGCCGCACTTGAAGCCCGTGCCAGCGCAGCGGAAAAACGTGCAGCCACGGCCGAACAGCAGACCCAGGTACTCGCCCGGGAATTGCAGCAGATCAAATTCGCGACGCCGCCCTTGCAACCTGTCGCGTCTAACGCAACAGCCATTTCGGCGCCTGCTCTGGACACGCGACTGGCAAAACTCGAAGCCCGTCAGCAAAGCCTGGAGAAGGAGGGCGGTACCGGACACCTCACCGATGGGTTCAGCTTCAACGGCTACGCGCGCTCCGGATTGCTGGTCGATGAGGGACTGGGGGGTGGCCGTGGCGGCCCTTATACAACGCCGGCCGGCTCGGTGGGGGGGGCAGTCGGGCGACTCGGCAACGAAGACGACACCTACATGCGTATCGACCTGTCGAAAGAGACCTATGCGCAAAACGGCACCCGTGCCAAATTCACGGTCTCCATCGCCGACGGCGTGGAAAGCTCCAATGACTGGACGGCCGACGAAAGCAAACTCAACGTTCGCCAGGTCTTCACAACGCTCGACCATGTCGCTGCGTTCAAAGGTAATTCAGTCTTCGAGAACGCTACGCTGTGGGCAGGCAAGCGGTTCGATCGAGATAATTTCGATATCCACTGGCTGGACTCGGACGTCGTCTACCTGGCCGGTACCGGCGGTGGAATTTACGATGTGCAGGTGAACAAACATTGGCGCTCGAATTACTCATTGATCGGGCGTAGCTACGGGGATTTCAGTCAAGGCGGTATTAATGCCGATGTGGAAAGCTACATCCTGACCTCCAACCAGTTCTTCGACGATGGCCAGTGGCAGTGGATGTACAACGCCATCGGCGCAAAGAAAAATGATTTCGGCACCCGCACCAATAAAGCCGGTTTAACGCCTGCGGATTCCGGTTTGCACAGCATGCTGGCCAATCACCAGAAGAACTTTTTCGGCAGGGAAGGCTTCTTCAAAACGGCGCTGCTCTATGGGCAAGGTCTGGGGGCAGAGGTCAAGAACGTTGGCTCGGATGGTGAACTGATCGACGAGGCCCGCGCGCTGCGTCTGGCACTTTACGGGGAGACCCCGCTGACCTCTGACTGGCGCATCGGCCCCAGTGTGCTGGCCGAACAGAGCAAGGATCGATACGTCAAAGGTGACGACTACCGCTGGCTGACGCTGAACGTGCGACTGGCCAACAAAATCAACAGCAACTTCGAAATGGCCTACGAAATGAGCTGGCAAACCATGAACCTCGACCCCAAAGGCTATCTACAACGTAATGCGGTCGATGGTAACTTCTGGAAATTCACTGTCGCCCCGACATTCAAACTTGACGTTGGCGATCTACTCACGCGTCCGGAGTTGCGCGTATTCGCCAGCTACATGAACTGGTCTTCGGATCTGGACAGGTTCAGTACTAACGACTCCTTTGGCATGTCCGACTTCCAGGCTGGAGGGGTGTGGCAGTACGGTATACAGATGGAAACCTGGTTTTAATCGTTGAACGCACTTGCGATAGTGCAGTGCTGGAGCGGCGAAGGATGCTCCAGGCTGATGATGTCGTTTCTTCCCAGGATGGATGATTACCCAATGCTCAAGTTCAATGCTCATCTCGGCTTCCAATTCAATGAACTGCCTTTTCTGCAACGCATCGAAGCCGCCGCAGCCGCGGGTTTCCGGGCGGTGGAGTTCCCGTCGCCGTATGAATTCGACGCAAGTCTGCTTGCCGACCATCTAGCCCAATACAGCTTGCCGTTGATTCAGTTCGCCGCCCCGGCGGGCGTGACCAAAGGCATCGCCGCGTTACAGGGCAGGGAAGAGGAGTTTCGCGATGGGTTGCGCCAGGCCGCCCGCTACGCAAAGGCGTTGGCATGTTCGGATGTCCACATCATGTCGGGCGTTACCACGCAGAATGAGGCAGAGCGTATCTACGCGGGCAACCTGGACTATGCGGTTAAGTACTTGGAAGACCAAGGGCTGCGGCCACTTATCGAAGTGATCAGCGCGGAGGCGATGCCGGGCTATTACATGTCCGACTTCAGCAAGGCGCAACAGGTACTGGAGACCTTCCCGAGTGTCGGGCTGATTCTTGATCTTTACCATGCGCAGCTTTTGACCGGAGACGCAGCCGATGTGCTGGCGCGGTTTTATGACAGAACCGTCCATGTGCAAATTGCCGATTGCCCGGGTCGTCACGAGCCGGGAACGGGGAGTATCGACTTTGCAGCGTTGTTCGCGGCGCTGGAGCAACGCGGCTATGCAGGATGGATCGGGTGTGAATACCGTCCTTCTGGCTCTACCGTTGCGAGTCTTGACTGGATCAAGCAGCTGAGTGCTTAGGTGCTAGACGAAAATCTTTGAGTCGCTGATTTCGTGATGGGGTGTAGAAGTAGGGTGATGATCGAAAAAATCGTCGATTGTCGCCCATTTACAGTTAACTACACTAAATGGTCGTTTAGTTGAGCTATCAAAAAGCCACGATCAAATCAATGGAGCGGGCGATGATTCAACGTGAAACAAGCGCACAAGACGTGATCAATGCGTTGGATCTCGAACCTCACCTCGAGGGTGGCTATTTTCGTAGAACCTATCAGTCAGACCATCGTGACTGGCTTGAAACCGCTGCATGACCGCGTTACCTGATGACGTCGATCTACTATCTGCTGACCGAACAATCGCCGGTGGGCCAGTTTCATTTCAACCAGTCGGACATCCTGCATTTTTTCCATTTGGGCGACGCCATCGAATACAACCTGATTGATGCTGACGGCTCGCTGCAAACGCTGGTGATGGGCAACGACGTTTTGGCCGGACAGCATCTGCAATTGCACGTACCGGGCGGCATCTGGAAAGCATCACGATTGCTGAATGGCGCAAACGGATTTGGATTGATCAGTGAAGCGGTTTCGCCAGGGTTTGATTTTGCCGACATGGAGATGGGGAGTCGCCAGAAGCTCACGACAGCGTTTCCACAGCATCGAGCGTTGATTGAAAAGCTGACGCGGGATGAGGATTGAGCGATGCAGATCCAAGGGATTATAAGATTGAAGGGAAAGACGATTTGAGGCTTCGCAGGAGAATGAAATCCCGTGGACAACGAGGCTAATCTCGAAACATCTTGTTACGTGTAATGTATATTATGTTAAATCATGTCAATTGATCCATACAACGACAGTTGTCCACTCTCACTAAACCCCGATCGCTTTTCCAGAAAACTCCGTTTGCTGGAAAATCAGACGCTTGGCGCTCCATCCGCATATTCTCTCTTAGGTTGCCCTGTCATTAACGTCCGGTTCAGCAATAACACCCAGAAACTGGTCAGTGCATGGCGTATCTGCTAAAAATAAGTACACCATCAATGATTTTAGCTGGCGAGTGCAGCAATGAAGCGGCCGTTCGTCCCATTCCCTATCTTTCCTCCTTACAGTCACTGGCATCCTAATCGGGTGCCAGATTTCCCAAGCAATCTACAAGTCATAGACTGTCTAAATGACGTCAGCCAATCGAGCCATCCATTCATTAGTACTTGGTACGTCAATCAGTTCATCAATTGGGTTGCCCACTGCTGGAACCCTATTAATCCTCAACTGCATTACAGCTCATGCATCAATGGTCTAGAAAAAATGCTCAACTGGAGCTTCGCGAACAATCGTTGTTTGCTTGATTGGACGCGCTCCGATTTCGAGAGTTATTCGGAATTTATCCGTAGTCCTCCGCCTGATTGGACATCGGCTGGAAAACAATCGAGGTTCTTAGGAAGTCCATCCAAGGATTTTCGAGAATGGAGAATCAATCCTACTTGGATAATTTTCCAAGGCAACCGTCCCGCAGGATCTCGTGAATTTGCTAAAAAGGTGTGGGAGCGAGAGATTAGATGCGTAAGTCAATTCATGGATTTCTACCTGAAGACCGTGTCCACAAACAGAGAGAACGTGGCCACTGAAAGACTTAAATTTCTCACATTTAAAATTTCAGAGGCTCTAGGCGCTGTTTCTGATGAAGTTTTTAACTGGATATTGAAAACTCTACCAACATTGGATTTGAGCACGCACGATGTGCAGCTGCTTTCGATGTACCTGATGATCGCTAGGCATTCGGCTCGCCCCATGTGGCATGTGCTGGGTACCGCATCAAGCCCCGGACGCGTTGAGCAGTTCACGCGCAGTGATCAGGGTATTTGGCAGGAAACCAACCCAAAAAATGGCAATTTGGTGTCCTTATCAATTGAATTTGGACAGGCATTTGAGCGTTACCTATTTTACCTGAATATCGACTCCAAACAGCCTTTACCTGACTCCAATCTCTTTCCCAGAGGTTACGCACTGGGCGCATTTTCCCTCACGGCGCTTTGGCGAATGATATGTTCGATTAGGGGGCGTCTTGCAGATATAGCAATGACATCGGACAACCCGAATATTGCCAACGAAGCTCAAAATATCCGACGACTAACAGCTGTCATGATATCTATCCGCAAACTCAGCAAATCGTAATACTATCTTTCGCTATTTTTCTAAGTAAGTTTGGCAGTCTACCTACTACGTAGATGGTGGGGCTCGCGCAGAACTGCTTCATCCGCCCTGCCCCAGCATTGACTACCCTGCACTATTCAACGTCACGGCAACTGGTCGGGCTAACAGTTAGGAGAATGAAAGTACGGATGGATCATTCGATCCGCCTATCCTGCGGTTCGCCTACATGGTTTCGGCGAAAAGGCCTTCGTAGCAGTCTGTGACATATTCATTCAAATCGAACTTATCCGTGAAGAAGGCGCGCCTTGAGCTGACATTGAAACCCAGACTGAATCTGCAGCACCTCCGACACGACCATCGCTCCTGCGGCTGGTGCACATAAAAATAGGCCCACCACATCAGTGGGGTTTATCGCTGAATCACGGACGATATTGCAGACACGGTTGACGTGCTCAGCTCTTAATCTCGTTAAGGCTGAGCGCATGATTATATTTATTATCATCGATGCTAATTGCGCGGATAGCGCCGTCCACGCTGGCGCCATGGTTAACCAGGCGGGCGATGTTGAGGCGATGGATAGCGCTGTTTCAAGCTGGGGGGGGGGGGGTGATGGGGTTACGAAAAGGTCTTAAATAATGGGATCAATTTTGGTTACCCCATGTTCCGTTTGGTTTGGTGCCAGCAC